>QBUL01000144.1 GCA_013180605.1 Candidatus Methanophagaceae archaeon GoMg1
AAGAATCAACAAACACGGTTAAACTAAAATAAATCTGCGTAAATCAGTGTAAATCAGTGTCTCAAATAGAAGGAAGTTATACTTTATATACAATGAAACTATCAGATTTGAATTTAAAAGGGCTGGAATCCGTCTTTGTTGATGCTAACGACGTAGAGCTGTTCCCGCCGCAAGAAGAGGCGATACGAGCGGGACTACTCGATACGAACAAAAATTTTGTCATCGCTTCGCCCACGGCGAGCGGGAAAACGCTGTTAGCAGAATTGGTGATGTTAAAATCAATTTTGCGTGCTTCGGGAAAATGCCTCTATGCAGTACCTCTAAATGCCCTGGCATACGAGAAATATCAAAATTTCAAGGCTAAATACGGCGGTATTGCAAACGTTGGCATATCAACAGGCGATTACGAAAGTTCTTCGCGGTATCTCGAGAGATACGACATCGTGATACTCACATTTGAAAAGCTGGACTCGCTCACGCGCCTAAAACCTGCCTGGTTAAGGGGGATTTCGATTGTGGTAGTGGATGAGGTACACGTATTGGGAGATGAGAAACGAGGACCAAGGTTAGAAGGTGCAATGGCACGGTTTATGAGCTTCAATCCTCGTGTAAGGGTCATTGCTCTGTCGGCAACGATACCAAATGCAGAAGAGTTAGGCAACTGGCTGCAAGCATCCCTGATACGTTCTGAATGGAGACCCGTGCCATTAAAGGAGGAAGTGTTTCTGGCAGCAAAGGGCGACCGCGAGATAATAGAACGCGTGGAGGAGGAAGTGAAAGGGGGATCGCAAGTGCTTGTTTTTGTAAATACAAAGAGAGGCTCGGCTTCTTTTGCAAGAAAAATCGCTGCACACCTGAACGTGTCGAGTAAAGAGCTGGACGAACTCGCGGAACGCGTGGACATCGGTGTGGACGACCTCAGCGACCTTGCCAGGCATGGTGTCGCATATCATAACTCGTGGCTGCATCCAGCGCAACGAAAAGCGATTGAAGAGAGTTTCAGGAGCAAAGGGGCAGGATTAAAAGTAATCTGCTGTACACCAACCCTGGCAATGGGCGTTTCTTTACCCGCAAAAACGGTTTTAATCAGGAATTATAGGTTCTTCACGCTTGGACGGGGGAATGAACCGATGCCCGTGTGCTGGGTGAAACAGGTATTTGGTCGTGCAGGAAGACCAGAACACGATAAATATGGAATAGGACTTATCGTTGCGAGGAGCGAGGACGAGCGCGAAGAGATAGAGGATTTTTACATAAATGGCGATTTGGAACGCACAGAATCGCAGTTTTCCGCAGCAGCGATGACCGAGCAGATCCTCGCAACTATCGTGGCGGGTGCAAATCACATAGGCAAGGGCAAAGGCACGGACAGGGCGAGCATCCTCGAATTCCTCGACAGTACCTTCTATGCGTATCAAAACCGCACTCAAATGGCACCTGTGAAAGCGCAGGTGGACTGCATACTGGAGGATTTATCAGATGAAGGATTTATCACCATAACAAAGACTAAGACAAAGAGCATTGATGATGAAGAAGTAAAAGCTACGGGTTTCGGGATGCTTTCTTCAAGGCTGTATTTGTCTACAAAGTCCGCATTGGAGCTGAGAGAAGGCATACAATCTTTGGATGCTTGGGAAAGGGAAAAAGGAATAAAAATATCGGATTTCGACCTCTTGCTGCTTTTATGCAAATGCGATGAGGTGGTTCCGCTGAAGGTGAAAGCCTCAATGGAAATAGCCGCCAACCTTAGCGACAATATCGAATGGCTGTACAGTGGCGCTTATGCGCTGGGCAGTGCTATCGTTGCACACGCATGGATTGGCGAACGCACGTACCCCGAGATGAAGGAGAAGTTTGGAATATATCCCGGGGAAATACACAACGACATCTATGTTCTGGAATGGATGTGTTATGCCGCGTCGAGAATGACAGATTTTCTTCAGGCGGAAAATATGTGTGCACGACTCAGTATGTTAAAGGACAGGATAAGGCACGGTATTAAAACCGACCTGCTTGGATTGGTTTCTATAAGAGGCGTTGGCAGGGTAATCGCAAGGGGATTGCATTCCGCGGGATTCCGGAACCCTGAAGAAGTGGCGAAAGCAGATATAACGCAGTTGGAAATGGTTCCCGGAGTTGGCAAGAAACGAGCGAAAAAGCTAAAGGAAGAAGCGTTGAGAAGAATGTAAACTGCTGTTTCTTTGGTAAAGCTTTCTTTAAAGCCCCTACTGGGCTTGCGGGGTCGTGGGGCAGAGCCCCACATAAGAAAGGTTTATCCATACATATAGTGCAATGCATCAGATGGTTCAGCTCCTACACCCTCGCCACGATAAGCAGCTCTCGCTCTTTGTCTTTGTTTCTCTATTCTCTTTTCGACCGCTTCTGCACTTTCCTTGAGCATCTCTTCTGTCTTTGCCGTTTCTATATCTAAACCCGATAATCGCTTAAACGCTCTAAGGGCACATGCACAGGCTCGCAGGTCTTCGGGATATTCTCCCACACCGAGAACCGAATAACTTGCAATCCCGAGTTTAGAAGCGAAACCAGGTAGAAGTCCCGTTTTACGAATAATGGAGAATCTGCCGATATTTTTTCTCGTCATGCGTTTAATCCCCTCAGGAATTTCTTTCTTCGAGCCTTCAAAAAAGCCGACATAAGCTTCTATTTCCTCTTTTACCTGTTTAGAAGGTTCCTGTAAAGGTACAATTACGCCTACGGTGTATAACTCCGTAACTCCTAACTCTTTTGAAAGTTTAGCCACGCATTCCGCCTGTTTGTACGCTGCTTTTGGAATATACTCGGCTTCCGGATATTTGCCAACATAACAGAATAATCGCTTCTCCTCACTGAACCAAACCTCATCATGCGGGATTTCAAATTCGTCTTCCCGCGCTTCTACTATGGGTGGGAAGTCATAAGAATACAAACTCAATATCTTTTCAGAATCCTTTAAAAACTCCTTTATGTGGTATGGTATGATATTTCCCATCGGCGGAAATCCCGCAATTAGGATGTTCTCGTAATTCCTTATCCTTTCTTTGAATTCCTCCTCGTCTACGTTCCAACAAACCGTGAATTCTCCGATTTCAAATCCGTTGTCCATTCTCATCACCTTTAACTTAACCATCAAGAAAAAGAAGCTTATCTCTTTTGGTAAAGCTTTTCCTTTAGAAAAAATAATATGTCTCTTTGATAAAACTTTCTTTGTGAAAGAAAGGTTTGTTGAGAGATGAAAGAGGAAAGATATGACGTTGTAATCGTAGGGGCAGGGCCTGCGGGTAGTGTAACAGCCAAAACCGCCGCTGAACGTGGCTTAGACGTGCTTTTGATAGAAAGGAATCCGGAGATTGGCGTGCCTGTGAAATGTGCGGAAGGCGTAAGCAAAGAAATAGAGCAGTTCGTTTCCGTTGATAAGAAATGTATATGCGCAGAAGTGGACGGAGCGAACATATACGGTCCAGACGGCACGAAAGTGACTTTGTCCGGGGAAAAGATGGAGGAAGTGGGCTATGTGCTCGAACGTAGATTATTTGACAAAGCGCTTGCAATTGAAGCTGCAAATGCGGGTGCCGAGGTACGAGTCAAAACAGAAGCGTATAGTGTCATTAAAGCGGACGCTGACGGATACGCAAAAGGCGTTTGTGTTCGCGGTATGGACGAGGATACACGCGTTTATGCGAATGTCGTGGTTGCTGCGGATGGAGTAGAGTCAAAAATAGGCAGGTGGGCGGGTATTGACACGAGGTTGCGACCTTCGGATATATGCGTATGTGCCGAGTTCCTTATGTGCGATATAGAGTTGGAGACCGATTATTCTGAATTTTTTATGGGCAGTGAAATTGCACCACAAGGCTATGCATGGGTATTTCCAAAAGGAGACGATTGTGCAAACGTGGGTCTTGGGATAGGTGGTGATGCTTCCGGTGAAAGCCACCGTGCAATTGGTTATCTGAATGCGTTTGTCCAAGATAAGTTCCCTGATGGCAAGACAGTGGCGGAAATGTGCGGTGCGGTGCCACTGAGCGGCCCGATTGCCGAAAGCGTAGCGGATGGGCTGGTTTTAGTCGGCGATGCGGCGAGACACGTTAACCCATTGACCGGCGGCGGCATTTTGTATGCGATATGGGCAGGCCATATAGCGGGTGACGTAATAGCAAAAGCATCGCAGGAAAACAATTTCTCGAAGGATAGATTAATGGAATACGATAACAGATGGCGAAACGCGTTTGAAAAACGGCTGATAACCGGCTTAAAAGCAAAGGAGTTCTTCTTCAAACTATCGGACAATAACCTCAACACACTTGCTCATTCTTTAGTGGGCGTAAACATAGCCGAGTTCTCTACGACGGCGTTATTGATAGAACTCGTGAAAAGAAATCCGAAGATGCTGTTTGGATTGGCGAAGATGCTGCTCTAAAACTTTTTTGCAAGCAAAAAAGTTTATTGCAATCCAGACACTAAATCCAGCAATACCGCCTTCGGGTCCTTCGCCTTAACCACGCCAGAAGCTAGCAGCACACCATCTGCACCCAGCTCTATCGCAGCTCGAACGTCTTCTCCGTTTGTAACGCCTGCACCACAGAGCACAATGCTTTCCACATCTACTTCTTTCACTTCTTTTACCGTATTCTCGACAATACCGGGGTCCACCTTTGACACTGCCTGTCCGGTTCCTATCAGCTCGGGCGGCTCGACGGCAATTGCATACGGTTTCAATTCTGCAACTGCCCTGCTCACTTCGATATTATTCGTGCAAACAATCGTTAAAATATCTAAACTCGCCGCCTTTTTTATGATGAAGTCTATGTCCGCTATTTTCCGCCTGTGCTCCGAATGGTTGACAAGCGACCCTGCGGCACCCGCCGCCTTTACGGATTCCAGTGTTGTGAACCCGGTATGGCTGCCCGGTTCCACGGCGTCAACGTGCTGTGCGAAGCAAGGGATGTTCACCACAGAAGTTATCAGCGCAAGCTCGGCTTGTTGAGGGCAGATGGCAATGCTCGCCCCCGTCTCACCCGCAACCTCCTCGCATATTTCCGCGAGTTCAAATCCCTTCTCCCCCATTGATTCCGCATACGCCTTCTCATTCAACACAATCATTGGCGTTTCTATTTTCGCGCCTATCCCGCCACCTATTCCCAGTCCCTCTTCGGTTATTTCCTCTAATGCTGTCATATTACTCATATTACAAAATTCCTCCTAAATCTTCTATTCCTCGCACTAAAAAAGTTGGTTTATAATTATATCCTTCTTTCTCCTCTCCTCTATAAATAAAAACCGAATCAATGCCCGCCCTCCTGGCTGCTAAAACACCCACGGGACTATCATCCACCAATACCGCCTCCTCCTTGCTCGTGTTTAATTCACTTAACACCTTAGTTATGTAAAAAGGACTTGGTTTCCTGTTATCCAGACTTTCTAACTCGCTCTGACGCCCGTACCATATCCTGAAGTACTGTTTCAGCCCGAAATGCTCTAACGCGTAGTCCACACATGCTTGTTGTGAATCGCTCACTACCGCAAGATACGATTTTACGCTGAGGTATTTTATTACCGCCTCAGAACCTTTACAGGGCTTTATTTCGCCTCGCTGCATCGCGTCTATCTTCGCTTCTATAACGTCTTTCTCTCTGCGTGCCCAGAACTCCGCACAATCTAACTCAAATCTATCACAGAATGTTCTCACGCCCTGAGTTCCATCAGAATATAGCGGGGCAAGAAAATAGTTATCTATTTCCTCTATGCTGAGATTTAACCCATAATTGCTCAGCGTTTTTCTGAATGCTTCGTATGCCCACTCGTGTGCTACTGCTCCATTGCCACGGGAATCCAGGAACGTCCCGTCCATGTCAAAAATGACAACTTTGTATTCAGTCCCCATAATGAATTTACTCAAGTTATATATACACTTTTTCTTTTTATAAAAAAGAAAACATGTGCTAAAAGAAAAACTAAGAAAATGTTTTTAGTCTTGTGGTTATAAAGGGTGAGAAGAAATGAGCGTTGTAACGAAGGAATTGCAGTTTGATACAAGTGGAGAGGTGGAGATGGTAGATATAACTGAGAAGGTAAACAATAAGCTGAGGGAATCGGGCATCGACGATGGAACGGTGACTATTTTTGTGCCCGGCGCGACAGGAGCGGTAACGACCATAGAATACGAGCCGGGTCTGCTGGATGATTTCCCCGATGCGTTGGAGAGATTATTCCCGAAAGGAATAGAATACCAGCATGAGCTCAGATGGCACGATGGGAACGGGCATTCACATGTAAGAGCGTCTTTTTTGGGGCCCTCGCTAACCGTGCCTTTCGGAAATAAAAAGATGCTGTTAGGGACGTGGCAGCAGGTTGTGTTTATCGAGTTGGACAACAAGAGAAGGTCGAGAAGAATAATCCTTCAGATAATGGGATAAAAGTATTTGCTCAACAATATCAAAATCCAAAAAGGAAAGTTTGTTTTGTCTGTGTTAATCTGAGTCAATACTTTATTTTCTTGTATTCCGAATACATTCAGCTACTCTCAGCCTAAGGGCAACAAACAATCAAAGGCACCGTTGCAGGTGCGTTTCCACGTGAAGATGAAGATCGCCTATCTTTGAGATGCGCTTCATGGTCACCACAAATAAACAACAAACCGTTTCTTTCGCCGACAGCACTCGCGATTGCCCTTATGTTTTCGTCTGTAACTTTTGCAGCAGCACTTAAATCCCAGCCCCTATGTGCAAACCGGTCAATTGCACGAAGATGAGAAAACACCAACCTTAAATCTTGCTTACCCAACACGGAAAGTGTGTGCTTTTTTATTAACTCATCGTATTCAAATATGTCTTCACGGTCATCAATGTGGAATACATAGCTTATTCTTCCCCAAAGGGGTTTTGCACCCTTCGTTTCGATTGCTACCGCTGTTGGCTTTCCCTCGTCCTCCAATATTTCCAAGATGGATTTTATCTTCGACTTGCCCACATCGTCATTCGTGAGAATCCCGTGGTCTTCAGGTTTTAATCCCGTGAGAATAGAGCCAATCGCCGGTGTCGTATGGTTGCTCACCGTCTCACACTCAAATAGAAGTCCATCTCGTTTGACAAGTTCGTGAATACCCTTTAATTCATCTGCAAAATCTGAATAAACCCGAGAATCAAAACTGTCAATCACTACCAATGCCACTACTTGAGGGATAGGTTTGCGAGAATAAGCGAACGTGAGTATTTGCTCGACTGCTCGGGCTTGTGAAGTCAGATGCACACCGAAAAACTCCGCCAAAGTAGGCGCTATTTGCAATATAGAAAGCGTTTGCATAAAAGACATTAGTCGCTCATGGATTATATTTTTTTCTTTTAGCACAAACCTTTTCTTAAAAAGAAAAGCTTTACCAAAAGAACATACTCTTTCTTAGCACAGGTTCTTTCTCGTAGAAAGAAAGTGTTTTGTAAAAAGAAAAGTGTATGGAGAAAATAATAATCGAGCCAGTCTGGTTTGATTCCCTTGGTGCAAAGTCCTCATGCACGTTGGTCAAAACCCCAGATGTGAGGATACTGATAGACCCTGGGATTGCAGCAATGCAACCCTCTTTCCCTGCTTCGGATGCCAAAAAGCGCGAGTGGTGCGAGGAAGGCAGGAAAGCGATAGAAAGAGCAAGCAAAGAAGCTGATATAATAGTAATCTCGCACTACCATTATGACCATTACTTCCCAACCGATTTGAGCATTTATAAGGATAAGATACTGTTCGCAAAAAATCCCAATGAATACATAAATGACTCACAGCGAGCACGAGCAACCAGCTTCTATTCCTCTATCTGTGCGACTTATGGAAAAACAAACCTCGAATCGTTGTCATTGGAAAAGACAAAAGAAAAGGCAAAAGAAATGAAATATAAATATCCAGACCCAATGGCAGAGTTACCGATAGCCAGCCATAAGGATTTCGGCGATTATAATAAAAGAAGGTCAGAACTTCTTGAAAAGGGAAAGCGATGGTTTTATGGTAGAGTTGCTAACTGGGCTGAAAATCCAGCGATTCCTGAACTCAACTTCCCTTCGTTCAAACTAAAATATTCCGAAGGCAAGGAGTTTAAATTCGGCGATACCACGCTTCGATTCAGCAAACCGCTGTTTCATGGAATTGAGTTCTCACGCGTTGGCTGGGTATTTTATACCATTGTCGAGCACGAAAACGAGAAATTCATTTATTCTTCTGACCTCGATGGTCCTATAATCGAAGATTACGCACAGCAAATAATCCACGAGAATCCTCAGGTGCTTATCCTGGATGGTCCTATGACATATATGTTTGGCTATGTGCTGAACAGGATCAATTTAAACCGAGCAGTGGAGAATGCAGTGGAGATTGTGCGTTCAATTGATGCGGAATTGATTATTTATGACCATCACTTGCCGCGGGATAGGAAATTCCGGGAAAGGACTGAAAAGGTGTGGAACGCCGCAAAGGAAGCGAATAAAAAGGTCGTGACCGCTGCGGAATTTTTGGGCATGGAGCCGGTTGTGCTTTCAACGTTTTCGGAATCGGAACAAGCGAGATAAGAAGCGGGCTTTATCCTGCATGGCGTGCTTCGAGGCTGAAACAGATAGAAGCGTTGAGAGTTCTACGGCTTCGCCAACTACGTGATTTGATACTCCAAACCTTTTCTGCTCTGAGGGGCACTATCTAATTTTTCAGTGAAATTGCTATATCCTTAAATTTCACCGCAGAGAACGCTGAGTTCACAGAGAAAGTTTCATGTGCAGATTGTTACCTTGAAAAAATGAGAGTGGAAAAGGATTATCTAAGGAATGCGATAGAAGAAGTCGTGGAATATCAGTGGGTAATAAAATTGGTTCAGGTTGTGAAGGAGATAAAAGGACATATCTCCTCTCTATATCCTCTGCGCTCTCCGTGAACTCTGCGGTTAATCTGACAATGTCAAGGTAATAATTGCGGTAAAAAACATCAAACCAATATTTAGGTCGTGCTGATTCTACCGATGAACGTTTAGCGTGGTCTGAGAAGTACTTCTTATATGGACGCTACATACGCCGTAATTCGTTTTAATTCCATCTTTCCACGATTAAATTCACTTATACCTCTGTCTATTCTCTGCATTTCGTCATAACTCACTATTTTCTCGCCACATTTATCGCAAACCTTTGCATGGACGTTTTCAATAACTAATAACTCCTCACCCAGCCATATATCTTCTGTGCCAACCAAGACGCGAAATCTGAGCTGGGCTGGGACGAACTGGAAGCACAGAAGTATTTAGCGTGGATGCACCACCTAGCGTTGACCATTCTATCCTTCTGGTTCATTACGCAGACAAAAATCAAGTGGGCGGAGCAGTACGCCCGCGACCCGACTATGCTACAGCAGTTTGAGGTGGACGTGTTACCGGCGCTGTCCACGGCGAATGTACGAACTCTGTTGCCTGCCGTCATGCCGCTGCCGCAGCTAACGCCTGCCGGAGCCCGAGCACATGCAGTCAAATGTCTGGTCAATCGAACTCGGTCGCGTAAAAGCCGAATGAAAGGCAGACACAGAGGTCATTGAGTGGGCACCGGAAGCATAAAGCAAGCGAACTAACGAATGTTTATGATGAATTCGTCCAAGGGCGGGTAGCTTAGGCTATCTATGGTGTCCTGTCATACATTGTCTATTCTCAAGTTCTTCGCACAATGAATGGATGCCAAGATTCTTTTCAGTGACAATCTCAGATTGGTAAAAAAAAGATATTTTCTGGATTATAATCATGTTATCGCAATGCCCAAGAAACATCTTTATTAAAATTGATGCTAATATGACATTGTCAAATTAAAATGAAAAAAAAATATGAGAATCCGTGTAATCTGTGGTTGAAAATAAAAACCGTCTGGGAATTAACGAGGGCGGAGCATGGATTAATGTATGGATGTGGGGTGTTAATAGGGATAATCATAGCGGATAAAACAGTGCTTTTCAGCGGACTTGCCTTGTTCGGGTTCTTCACGGCTTTTCTACTCGAAGCAGGCACGTTTGCACTAAACGATTATTATGACCTGGAATCGGACATTGCGAATCAGCGGACCGATAGACCACTGGTAAGAGAAGAGCTAAGAAAAGAAGAAGCTTTGCTGATTGCATGCGTTGCCATCGCCGCAGGGCTTGCCTTCGCAGTGTTCTTGAACCGTATATGCTTCGCACTTGCGGTTATATTAGCCGTGATGGGTGTTCTTTACGACATAAAAATGAAGGAATTCATCGCAGTAAGTAATTTTTATATCGCGGCTACGATGGCGATACCGTTTATCTTTGGCGGATTACTCGCATATGCGCCAGAGCAAACAGAATTGATGCAACCACTCCTTATTCTTGCTGCCATCGCTTTCTTTGCAGGTTTTGGAAGAGAAGTGATGAAGGACATGGGAGACGTAAAAGGGGACGAGGTAAGAGACGTAAAGAGTATCGCAAGGGTATATGGAATGGAGAAAGCCATGCGCGTTACAATTTTTTCTTATTTCCTCGCAGTCGTACTGAGTGCGGTGCCTTTTTTCATTGGCAATACCCCTTACTTTCATAATCTCGCATATATCGTCCCTGTTATAGCTGCGGATGTATTGTTTGTGCATACGTGTCTCGGACTCAAATTTAAATCTTTTAGAAAAAAAAATGATTCAAAAACTGTTTCTTTTGATATAAATTATAACTATTTGAGAAAAGAGACGTTAATAGCGCTGGGTATTGGGTTAATCGCATTTGTAAGTGGCACTCTGGTTTGACCGCAGAGATGGAAATTCATTTTCTTTTTTGCTTATTACGAAGATACAAACAATAAGTTATATGCACTAAACTTTAATTAACTCTTGTGCGTAAAATTAATTTGAGCTGGGCCGGTAGCTCAGAAAGGTAGAGCAGCAGGCTCTTAACCTGCCCGTCGAGGGTTCAAATCCCTCCCGGCTCGCTGATACCGTAAAATGAAACAGGACTATTACGATGTAATTATCGTAGGAGCGGGACCTGCAGGACTATTTGCCGCGAACGAATTAAAGGATAAGGCGAAGAGAGTCCTGATAATAGAGAGGGGCAAGGACGTAGAAGAGAGACATTGCCCGGTAGAAGAGTTTGGGACTTGTATTAACTGTGCGCAGTGCAACATAATGTGCGGAGTGGGCGGTGCAGGGACGTTTTCCGATGGCACGCTAAATATCAGACCTGACATAGGTGGTGACCTCACAGAATTCTGCGATTATAAAACTGCGTGGCAGCTTGTGGACGAAGTAGATCGCGTGTTTCTTAAGCATGGCATGCCCGATAAGCTGTATAAAGGCAATGATGTGGATGTAGAGGAATTGAAACGGCGAGCAGCTTCGGTTGGTGCTAGCTTCGTAGAGATAAATCAACGGCATATAGGCTCGGACAAAACGAAAAAAGTGATAAAATCGTTTAAGAATGATTTGACGGAACATGGCATTGAATTTATGCTGAATACGAGCGTTGCTGACTTTATTATGGATGAGGAGGAAGAAGAAGAAGGCGTAACGGTAAAGGTGTGCAGAGGCGTGATAACGGATAAAGGAGACGAAATAAGGAGCGGATGCACAATAGTAGCGCCTGGTAGGATAGGTGCCTCGTGGGTCGAGCAGATGCTAAATAAGCACGGAATAGAAGCGGAATATGCGGGTATAGACGTTGGCGTACGTGTAGAAGTGCTTGCGATAACCATGAATCCCGTGACAAAAATAAACCGCGACCCGAAGTTTCACATAAGAACGAAACGTTATGACGATTTTGCAAGGACGTTCTGCACGAACAAGCAAGGATTTATAGTTAAGGAAGTATATGACGATTTTATAGGCGTAAACGGGCATTCGATGAAAACGAAAAAGTCGGAAAACACTAATTTCGCTTTCCTCGTGAGAGTGGAGCTTACAAAACCGGTTGAAAATACCACCCGGTATGGGCGGTCAATAGCAAAGTTGGCGACCACGATCGGCGGAGGAAAACCGATAGTACAGCGAATGGGCGACTTGAGACGAGGGAGAAGGTCAACATGGAGTGGAATAGAGCGGAACTTAGTGAAAAACACGCTGATGGACGTTACTCCCGGCGATATTTCTATGGCGCTGCCGCACCGGATCATGATGGACATCATAGAAGGGTTGGAGAAACTGAATGAGATTATACCCGGTGTTATGTCGGACTCAACTCTGCTTTATGCCCCGGAGATAAAGTTCTACGCAATGCGGATAAAAGTGGACGAGAACATGGAGACGTCGGTGAACAACCTCTTTGCCGCGGGTGACGGTGCGGGTCTGTCACGGGACATAGTTAATGCAGCAGCTACGGGCATGCTTGCGGCAAGGGGTGTGATGAGGAAGTGCGAATAAAGGATTAAGAAAATAGAAAATAAATTGTTGACACAGATTAACGCAGATTCACACAGATGGAAAAATCAAAGCAATTAAAGATAGCCCAGCAAGAGAAAGAAAAAATCCGTGTAAATCTGTGTCTTAAACAGAAGGAAGTCATACTTTGTGTATAATGAAAATAATAACATTGGGTTTCTTGCTCGTGTTCATAGGAATTCTGGTTATCCTTGCAGGGATGCTTAGCATGGTTTACCAGACCTGGAAAACGGGTTTTGGGGATGGCGTGGAAAAGCCAGAAACAGGTGTGCGAGGCGGTGGCATCATTATGATTGGCCCGATACCCATTATATTTGGCACGGACGTTACTGCATTGAAACCCATAATGATTTTAGCAGTAGTGTTGATGGTAATTGTGGTTATTCCCTTTTTTCTTCCACTGAGATAGCGATTATTGCGGTTCTAAAAGAGTTTTATAGTCATTTCAGTAATAAATTGCAAATAATGAACCACGCGATTCCACACGATTAACACAACACTTTTTCTTTTTTTTAAAAAAAAGAAAACCTGTGCTAAAAGAAAAAACAAAAAAAGTTTATAAATAATCTCGTGAAAATCTGTGTAATCTTGTGGTTATAATTTTCGGAATGGCTATATTTCTTTACTCCCGCTCCTATCATACACGCACCGGCTCCAGCCACCCCATATACCTCGCCTCTTTTGCATTCACCACATCAAAGAACTTTTTTTGGATTACACCTGTTACTTCGCCTCGTTTACCTTCCCCTATCTTTACATTGTCTATCTCACGTATTGGCGATACCTCTGCGGCAGTACCGGTAAAAAAGGCTTCATCCGCAGTCAACAGTTCTTCCTTCGTTATGGGCTGCTCTATCACTTCGTAACCAATATCCTGTGCAAGTTCAATTACCGAATCACGGGTGATACCTGGCAAAATAGAAGATTCTGCTGCCGGTGTGTACAGAGTTGCATTTTTAACTGCGAATATGTTCTCACCCGGGCCTTCTGCCACGTGTCCATTAGTATCGAGCATTATCGCCTCGTCAAATCCCTTTTCTTTTGCGTCCAGCACGGCTAACAGCGAATTAAGGTAATGTCCCGTGGCTTTTGCCGTAACGGGCAGTGTAGTAGGGTCTATTCTACGCCATGAAGAGAAAGTGCATCTTATGCCATTCTCTAACGCCTCCTCGCCGAGATACGTGCCCCATCGCCATGCTGCGATTGCACAATCCACAGGGCAGCCTTCCGGGTTCACACCCAGATGATGGTAGCCATAGAAAGCGATTGGTCTTATGTAGCACGCATCAAGCCCATTTATACGAACCGTTTCTTTTATCGCAGTTTTAAACTCTTCCTTCGGGTACGGTATTTCCAGCTTATACAACTCCGCTGACCGATACATCCGGTCCACATGTTCATTCAGCCTGAAGATAAACGAACCTTTATCTGTGGCATAGCATCTTATCCCCTCGAAAACGCCCGACCCGTAATGCAAACCATGCGCGAGAACGTGCACTTTCGCTTCCTTCCAGTCCACAAACACCCCGTTATACCATATTTTCCCCTCTTCCGGCAGTCTCTCTTTATCCACCATTGCTATCACCTTAAAGATTACATTTCTATTTAAGTATTTTATCCTATTTTTTATTTTATGTGATGAGAGACATCAGAAAGAGTGAAATAATCGAGCTTCAGTTTCAGGGTAGGGTATTAAACTGGTTAAAAGAAATTATTGCAAAAGAGAAACTTCATTTTGATGTAGACCGAGAAGTGCCCATAAGGACAGATGGGAAGCTGCTGCGTGCCGACCTCGTTATTTATGGGGATAAAAACAGAACAAAAACAGCATGCATAATCGAGTTGAAAAGACCAGAATATAATGATTATTCACTTGAGCTTACCGATAATGCGATGAGGAAAGCTAATTTCTTGGGTTCTCCTTTCTTTGCCACCCGGAACGTAAACGAGTTTGTTTTGTGGGAGACATTCGAGGAAGGCACTCCCCTTTTGGATAGAAGATGATGGCACAAAGATGTTGCTGCGATAAAGCGGATAGATGAGGTAAAAAGAAGAGCGGTTGAAGAAAAGCTGAAGAAATTTTTGAGGGAAGTTCTCACAAAAGATCTCATTGAAATCTGCTACATGAAGAAGGAAGTCCCGACATTACCTCTGGACCGCATCTTCATAGACAGGTTGAAATTAGCAGTAAATAGTTTTTATATCAGCATTTCGGAAGACTTGCAGGAGGAATATCAAAAGAGAGAAGGGTTCAAGCAGCAGTTGTATGATTGGTTTAGGGAACAGAAATGGGTTTTTGAAGGGAAGGAGGAAGACTTTGACCGCGTTGCGAGATTGAGTGCGGTTCGCAAGAGGAGGCGAAATATATTAAGTATGCGGTAATGAATGGGAATGCGAAGATAAGGATTCCTAAGGATGAAAGAGCAGTTAAAAAGGCGGTTGAGAGTTATGGTTCGGCTTATAATAAGCTCAAAAAGGATGTTTCGGCATACACGGAGAGAACAATTCAAAATAATAAATTGCGGGAAAAGGTGGAGGCGGTGGTTTGGGAGTGGATAACGAGAACAAAACATTGACTTCATTTTCTCAGATACAACATCTCTTGCAAAAGCATCTAATGCTGATGAATAGGAATCTAATTTGAAATTTTGTCAAAATAACTTCAGTAGTTCCAATAGATTTTTCATTTCTTTTCGCTTCTCCTTTTCATTAATCACCGCTATTTCCTCTGATATGTCTTCTTTTCACAATTTCCTCACTGCAAGTTCAAGGAGGTCCATCAAAGTTTCGTCTTGTGCTTGCATTCTCCTTAGCGCAATTATAGCGCCTGGATTTAAAGTTATAAGGAAAAGAGCAAGACCACAGTAAATTACATCATCTCACTCAATTACATTTCGCAAATTAAAACAGAAGGAAAAAGCATTAACCGAGTCATCCACCCTCTCTGAATAGAAGAATAGAATTCCCGCTCTTTTCAAATCTCGCACTGATCTATTGTATTTTTCAATTTCTGCATAGAAAAATCCTCTGTTTCCGTAAGCCTCGGCAAGATTAGGCTTCAACTCGATTGCCTTATCTAAAATTGATGATTTTGTCGCCAATTTTATGTTTGCGGTAACAACTTCGATATTTAGGTTTTCGTTCTTGTTATCGCGTGGAGTGACTTAATTTTTACTTTATGGTGGATTTATTTTGCAGGATCTACGATATATTCTGAAGTGTGTTTAGGATTATTTATATTGTGGTGTGATAATTAGATTGTGGGACAGCCTCTATAAAAAAGAAGAAGTGTAAAGAAAGCGTTACCAAAGAAATAAACCTGTGTTTTAAAAATCCGCCATAAAAATGAAAGTTTCTTATTTATCTATCTCCGAAAAAAGATGCACTATTCAATTTTACGGCTGTAACTTCAGATGTAGAGCATGCTTCGCCGACAATGAAGGATATACAGAAGTAACGCCTGAGTGGCTATCCGCGAAAATAAAACAATTTGATGTCGAGGAGATTATGTTGGCTGGCGGAGAGCCCACGATATACAAAAAAGCGATTGTTGACCTTGTGAAGTCGTGCGATACAAAAACGATTCTATCTACCAATGGCCATCTCGTAGATGGCAAATTCATACAAGAAATGGAACAATCCGGCCTGGATGAGGTCCATATAGACCTGAAAGCGTATTCGCAAAATTTACATGCGTGGTACACGGGGCAATCGAATAAGAACGTTTTAACAGCAATAGAGCTACTAAACAATAGCAATTTGAATTTTGAAGTTATAACGGTCTTTATCCCGGGACTTATAGATAAAGAAGAGATAGAAAAAATCGCTGATTTTCTATCCTGCATTAATGATAATATGGATTACAGGATTATAAGGTACGTTCCTGTTGGAGATATTTCGAGAAGACCAACTGAGAGCGAAATAAAAGAAGCTGTAACAATTGCCGAAAAATACCTGCGGTCGGTAACGTCTTCTCTCGATGAGCGCAGACATCCAGTAAAACGTTTCCGTGTATTTGTGTAGCGGGGGAATATGGGCATTCCAGTGATAAATTGCAAATAATGAACCACGAGAATTCACAAGATTAACACAACACTTTTTCTTTTTTTTATGGTATATACACTATAACCCCGCGTTCGCTCCGCATCAATTATTATCTCCACCCAACTATATATTTAACTGATGCATCCAGACATCTTCACCCCATGAACATACCTCATCCTATTTCTTCTCTGTCTTGCTACTGATGCCCCTCTCACGGTCAAACACATATTCGAGGACAATCTCAACTGGGCTGCATTTCGCCTTGCGGAAAATGATAACCTCCGCGATGTCGAAATCAACGAAGTCAACAAGATGCTGTCCTGCAAGGACGAGAGTCGCGGCTTCTTCACTTATGACCCGAATTTTAGCGATTATGGGCACTATGTAGCACTATGTAATAGCTTATCGGCACCCGTTGCCTTCATGAGTGATAATTGCTTCTTGGTAGCTCGGGAAAGTTTCCATCTCACCCTGCCTTTATAGGAGAATTCAACAAGCGTAAGATTTTTAAGTTCATCCACTGCTTGGTCAACTGACATATCTATACCTGCTTTCTTCAACCGGAATTTTACAATTGTTCTAAGCAGGTATGCGAGAAACACGATTGTGAGATACGCATCAATCCGTTCCGGGCGCTGATAACGGATGGGTCCCAAAGAGAGTTCCCCCTTCGAGCTTTTGAAGGCTTTTTCGATCTCATCGCGCTGGAAATAAGTGGTGAAAACATTTTTTGCACTTATTCTTTGGTCCGTGCAGAACATTAGAAAACGACCGTCAATGAATTCTTCCTGCTGGACAAGATTATCATCCACTCTAAAACCTCGTCTTCCTCTTTGTTTGACGATCACAGATGAAAGAACGCCTTTAAGTTCATTAACACGCATCTTATCGGTTGTTTCACTCAATTCCTTGATCATCATGTCCCGATTTGCTTTTTCCATCGCTTTTCGCGCGGGATTCAAAACAACCGTTATCAAGCCGGATTGCCCATACAGGTTTCCTTTCCAACCTTTAACATATACCATCCCTTCGGAATACCACTTCACGGCGTTCTCCCACCTAGAAATATCCTCATCATCCCAGCAAGATAATGCATTGACAACTTCGTTACGGGTTTCGGGACAACAGCCGATGATATGGAAACCCTCTTTTCGGGCTATTTTGATGTTTTGAGCGCTTAGCATTCCGCGGTCTACAATCATAGGAATACTTTGAT
>QBUL01000143.1 GCA_013180605.1 Candidatus Methanophagaceae archaeon GoMg1
GGTAAAAACCTTGACTAACAACCTTTCTTAAAAAGAAAGCTTGACTAAAGAAACAGGTCTTTTTTTTCTTTTAGCACAGGTTTTCTTTTTTACAAAAAGAAAAAGTGTTGTGTAATCTGTGGTTATACATAAACAAAATTATACAAATACAGGCAAAGAAAATGGAAAAAAAAGAAAAGACAAAATATGTCTATATCGAGCATCCCTCGGACGTGGGATTCGAGGCGTATGGCGATACGCTGGAGGAGCTATTTGCTAATGCCGCTATTGCAACTTACAGCTTCATGACCAATGTAGACGAGATAGAAGAAGAGGAAGCGTGGGAGCGAGAAATAGAGATAAAATCCGAAGACCTCTACAGCTTGATGTTCGATTGGCTGGACGAAATGATTTTTATGTTCGAAGCCGAATCGCTGGTCATGAAAAAGTTTGATATATCTGTTAATTCCACGGATTTCCGCATAACGGGTACGTGCAGAGGCGGGAAGTTCGACCCGTACAAACACGAATCAGGCATAATAATAAAAGCCGTTACGTACAACATGATGGAGATAAAGAGGAACGAGATTTGGCACGCGAGGGTCGTTTTAGACGTCTAAATTTACCTCTACCGGCTTACCCGCAATCGCTTCCAATGTACCCTGTAAACTCCTCGTTTTTACTTCGAGTTCCTCTTCCAGCGAAACTACATGCCGTTTTGAGCGCTCTACTCCTTCTCGTAATCGCGTGAGTTGTCCCCTGGCAGATGCAATTGATTGTTCGACCTTTTTTCGTTCTTTCTGTATTGTCATCTCCGAAAGTTCGCCTTTAATGTGCACAATTCGCGATTGTAATCCTTCACGTTTTTCTTTTATAGTCGCTAACTCGCTATGTAACAGGCGGTCTATCCACTTTAGTGTCTTGTCTCGCTTTCGCTCCTTCAGGATAGACTTATCTTCTTCAATAACACCCTTTATAGAACTCAGAAACCCGTTGATGTCCTCATCGAGCGCTCGAATTGGAGAAGACAGGATTGAAGATACCGCTTTTCGCTCATCGGGAGTAAGCGTATGCCGTCCAGTCTCATCCTGCTTCTTCAACAGGTTGAGTTCTTTGTTAATCGGGGAGAACAATTTGCCAACGTCCGATTTGAGTGTGCTCAACTCCTGCTCCATGGAAAACAACTCTGTTTCGAGTGTTTTGAACCGCATCCATTCTTCATGGTCTTCAATCGCGCTCAATCTTTTCCCTTCTTTTTCTATTTCCCACTCGAGTGCAGAGCACTCTTTCTCTCGCGCACTAACGCTCTCTTTTTCCTTTTCTATCTCCAATTTCAGCTCTTTTATGTCCTCTACTATCCCGGGCACCCGTTCCAAATGCATAATCCGACTTTCTTTACCGCGTATGGGTGCGATAAGCTGGTCGAGTGCTGTTCTCAACTGATTTAGTTCTGCAACGGTTTCCTTAACCTCATCCGGGAAGAGTGACCGAACGTGGTAGATGGTCTTCGATGATTTGCCAAAGACAAATGCTATGCTGGATGCAGTGGAGTCATAAAAGGATAAAACGGTTTTATAATCGGTTTGGCTCGGAATCCGCATTTTTTCGGTCAGCGAACGGAGCTGTTTTACCATTTTATCACGCCCTGACAATCCTATTTTTTCTACCTGCACCGGCATATCCTCAGCCGGTTCGGCATCCTGAAGCTCGGAAATGCGGTGCTCGAGTCGCTCACGTATGTCCTTTATCTCTTCATACAACGGTTCAGCACTTGTGCTCAGACCACGAAATAGCGTTTTCATTGCTATCTCCAACCACGCATCTATTCCATCGAAGGTGACGGTGGTCGGTATTTCGTGCTTATCCAAGATTCTCTTTAGCCACTTCATTTTAATACTATCCTGTTGCACCTACGCCTACACCTTTAACAAAGAACCAAATACCCAGAACAATCAAAAAGGCAGCTATTACGAGCATCGTCCATTCGTATCGCTTACCAACGAAGAAATTCTTGCCCTTCGCAAAAGAGAAAGAGACGAAAGAATACCATGCAAAATCGGAGAGGAAGTGTCCCAGCGTCACCAAAATTATACCTGTTAACGCCAGTTGTTGGAAGCCGCTGAATAACACCGGAAAACCTATCCCTATCCACCATGGTATAAAAGAGGGATTAAAAGCAGTAAGTATAAAACCACCAAGAATCGGATTGTTATATTTCGCCGCTCGTATTTCAGTCCTTCTTCCCTCCTCTATCTGCGGGGACCCCTTTGCCTTCGTCCTTGCTTCTTTGATAATGAGTGAAGCGATTAAAATAAGTGCAAGGCTTCCTATTACATATATCAGAGCTTCAAAGTGACTGAAATAGCTTCTCATCAATTCGAGTCCTAAAACTACAACTGCTACTATTAACGGGCATTCAAAGGAGATATGCCCAATTATAGCGAGGGGTCCGGATAACGCTCCTTTCTTCAATGTGTCGGATATTACAAATGCAAACAGCGGTCCCGGTATCAATGCCCCGCTCAGCCCTGTTAGAAATCCTATTCCTACCAGAGATGCTCCGATAATGAGTGGTGAAGAAATCATCTCCATGTCGTTAACCTCATCTCATTTAAAGTCGAAACTTATTAATCTATTTATTATTACTATTATATTGTTATTTAGTAAGTAAATAAGTATCGTGGGAATAGCGGGCGGGGGCTCGTAGCTCAGTGGAAGAGTGCCTCCTTCGCGAGGAGGATGCCACGGGTTCAAATCCCGTCGAGTCCATAAATCTTTCTTCGAAAAAGAAAGTTAACTTTACCAAAGAGATATACAGTATAAAGTAGAAACTAAAGTAGAGAAAAAGAGGTGATAGAAATGCAAATGATGCCACAAATGGGTTATGACAGGGCGATAACAGTATTCAGCCCTGATGGAAGATTATTTCAGGTGGAATATGCGAGAGAAGCGGTGAAGAGAGGGACTACCGCCATTGGAATAAAGGCGCAGGATGGTGTTGTGCTACTGGTGGACAAGAGGTTGACTTCTCGTCTGTTAGAAGGAGGCTCAGTAGAGAAAATATTTCAAATAGATGAGCATATAGGGGCTGCAACTTCCGGATTGGTCGCAGATGCGAGGGTATTGATAGATAGAGGCAGAGTAGAAGCGCAAATAAACCAAATCTCTTATGGTGAACTGATAGACGTGCAAACATTAGCGAAGAAAATATGCGATTTTAAGCAGGCGTATACACAGATTGGTGGCCTTCGCCCTTTCGGTACCGCACTGCTGATTGGGGGCGTGTATAATGGAGACTGTTATCTGCTTGAGACCGACCCAAGTGGCGCATTGCTTGAATATAAAGCAACTGCGATAGGTTCTGGGAGGAGCGTCGTAACCGAGATGTTTGAGGAGAAATATAATGAGGACATCCTGCTTAAAGACGCTATCTTGCTCGGTTTGGAAGCCCTGTATACGGTGACAGAAGGGAAGATAGACATAACAACCATTGACGCGGGTCTTGCAGAATTAGAGAAGAAGAAATTCAGGATTTTGAGTGCCGACGAGTTAGAGCCGTACATAAATAAAGTGAAGAAAAGGAATAAAAATGCTGCTGAGGGAACAGGAACAAGCAAAGATGAAGAAGGGGAAGGGAAGGAGAAGAAGAAGTAGGGAATAAGTATAAAATGGTTAGTCTGGACAAGGCAGTAATAGCACGGTATAAATCAGGTAAGAAGAATTTTGAAGTCCTTGTAGACCCCGTGAGGGCGGACTTGTTCAGAAGCGGTGCTGAAGAGAACATTGAAGATATTTTAGCGGTGGAAGAGATATTTGAAAACGCATCAAAAGGAGAAAAAGCAACAGAAGCCGATTTGATGCATGTGTTTTCTACTTCTGATGTGCGTGAAATAGCGAAGAAGATATTAAAAGAAGGTGAGGTGCAGCTTACAGCAGGGCAAAGGAAGAAAAAGCTGGAAGAGAAGACGAAAGCAGTGATAAACCGAATTTCTCAAATTTCGATTAATCCAAAGACAAACACGCCTCACCCACCACAAAGAATAGAGATAGCGATGAAAGAGGCAAAAGTGCACATCGACCCGTTTAAGTCCGTGGACGAGCAGGTGGGTACGACCGTGAAGGCAATAAGACCGATAATTCCTATAAAAATCGAAGAGATACAGGTAGCAATAAAAGTTCCCGCCGCATATACAGGGCGAATCTATGAACTAAAGAAGAATTATGGAGTAACGAAGGAGGAATGGCAAGCCGATGGCTCGTTCATCGCGCTGGTGCACGTACCCGCAGGAATGCGGGATGACCTTTTCTCTTTTTTGAATGCTATCACAAAAGGTGAAGTTCAAACGAGGATGGTGAAATAAGAAAGAGACATGTATCAAGTTGTGGTTCCAGGGGATTTTCTCTCTGAAGAGACGAAACGTGCAGGAGAAGGGACTTATGTTGAGGAAGGCAAGGTTTACGCATCGCAATATGGTATCGTGAATGAGCGAGGGGAGATAAAAGTAGTACCGCTTTCAGGGAAATATATACCATCAACTGGGGATGTAGTAATAGGTAGAATAACCGCGATTTCATCCCCGTTTTGGATTGTCGACCTTGCCTCACCATATGAAGCGCGATTACACGTGTCAGCACTTTCGGGAATAACGAGGGATAAAATAGAGTTTGGCAACATGAGTGAATATCTGGATTTAGATGATTTGGTGGTGGTAAAGGTAATGGATGTAAACGTGCTGATGAAGATAGATTTGGCATTACAAGAAGACCTTGAGCTGAGAAGAGGAGGGCGATTGATAGAAATACCGCATACTAAAGTGCCGCGGGTCATAGGCCGGAGCGGTTCAATGATAAAGATGCTAAAGGAGAAATGCAATTGTTTTATATTCATTGCAAAGAATGGTCGTATTTGGATACGGGGTAAAGAGGAGGATATGGATCTCGCATCCACGGTGATATTAAAGATTGCGAGGGAATCTCATACCTCAGGTTTAACAGATAGAGTAGCGGAATTTTTAGATTCTTTTAGAAAAGAAAAAGGAAGAGAATTAAGAGGATAAAGAAGAATGAAAGAAGAAATAGAACTTATAAAGGAAGGGAAGAGATTGGATGGAAGAGGTTTTGACGAGCTTCGGCGTATAAAGATAGAAGTTGGCGTGTTAAAACGAGCAGATGGGTCCTGCTACTTAGAATTAGGCGATAACAAGGTGATGGCAGCAGTATATGGGCCAAGGGAGATGCACCCGAGACACGCACAAGATGCGAAAATGGCAGTGATCAAATTCAGGTATAATATGGCGCCTTTTTCTACGGATGATAGAAAAAGACCGGGACCTGATAGAAGGAGTGTGGAGATATCAAAGGTGTGTCGCGAAGCATTTGACCCTGTTATCATAAGAGAGCTTTATCCGAAGATGGGAATAGAGGTCTATGTAGAGCTACTTCAGTCAGATGCAGGAACGAGAACAGCGGGGATAAACGCGGCTTCTATCGCCCTCGCGGATGCCGGGATACCCATGAAGGACCTGGTTTCTTCGATTGCCGTGGGTAAAATAAATGGAGAGGTGGTACTGGATTTAAATGCTGCGGAAGATAATAATGGAGAAGCCGATATGCCGATAGCGATGATCGCACGTACAAACACGATAACCGCGCTGCAAATGGATGGTCGCATGACACAAGAAGAATTTGGACGAGGGTTGAAGCTTGCGATGGGTGCATGTCATCAGATATACGAGTTACAGCGAGCGGCATTAATCACGCGATATAATCAAAATTACGAAAGCAAAAGGGAGGAGAAATAGAAATGGGACTTGAAATCGTGAATGACGTAAGGACCGATTATGTATGCGACTTGGTGAGAAACGGGAAGAGAGAAGACGGCAGAGGATTTCGCGAATACCGGGATATAAGCGTAGAGCGCGACGTAATAAAACGCGCAGAAGGTTCAGCACGTGTAAAAATAGGAGATACGGAAGTTTTAGTAGGCGTAAAAGTCGAACTTGGCACACCTTTCCCCGATACGCCGGATAAGGGAGTGATAATAACGAATGCGGAGCTCGTTCCTCTGGCATCACCGGAATTTGAGTCCGGACCGCCGAATGAGAACAGCATACAACTCGCGAGGGTGGTAGACCGTGGCATTCGCGGGTCGGAGACAATAGACCTGGATAAATTATGTATAGAAGAAGGAGAGAAGGTATGGATGGTTTTTATAGATATACACGTGTTGGATAACAACGGTAACCTGATGGATGCCGCTGCGTTAGGTGCTATTGCTTCTCTTCTGAACCTCCGCATACCTAATGAGCGATATGGCTTAACAGGTGAAAACACACTGCCGATGCGGGATATACCCGTTGCAGTAACGACAGTAGAAATCGAGGGAAATATCTTAGTTGACCCGAGTTTCGATGAGGGAAATGCAGCTGCAAGCAGCGTAACGGTGATTTCAAATGCCGATGGCACGCTATCAGGGATGCAAAAGAGCGGCAGCGGCGGGCTAAAGGAAGCGCAGATAGCCGAAATGGTGGAGATAGGGATAGAAAAAGCAGGGGAAATAAGGGGAAAGTATTTGTAGAGATTCCGAAAAGTAACCACAAGATTACACAGATTCACACAAGAAAAAGCAATTTAGATCAAAGAGCCGGAACCGTTTTTCTTCTCTCTGATTTCGGGTCTTGTGTTAATCTTGTGAAATCTCGTGGTTTGTAATCACATCGAGTTGGGTTAAAGAGAGAAATTACGAAAGTTTAATTTAATCAAAAGTTATATTCTTTAATGGTGAAACATCACGGATGTTCAAGACAAATAAATTCATCGTGCGGGAATATTTCAGGAAGATGATAGGGGAGGAAGGGATGCGGATAATGGAGAACGTCCCAGAAGGAGAAACAACGGATGAGGAAATCGCAAGGTTAAGTGATACAAAACTCACTGCTGTAAGAAAGGTTCTATACACATTGTATGAGAACCGAATAGCCGAATACAGGACTGAACGTGATGATACTAGTGGCTGGATAACATATCTGTGGCGCTTCAATTACGACAATATAAAAAAGATAATGGGGGACGAAGCGGATGGAATGCTAACGGGATTAAAGAGCCAGCTAGAAGATGAACGTAAAGGGATGTTTTACCAGTGCAGTTGTCAGCGTATTTCTTTTGAAGAAGCAGCAGCGAAAGACTTCAGGTGTGACGAATGCAACTCAAATTTCGAATATGTGGATAATCAGGATTTAATAAGTGAGTTAGAAGAGAAAATAGAAGAGATAGAGCAGTGGAAGCGCGAGATAAAGAAAGGATAAAGAGCGACTGCATACAGTTACTGAGGGAAGTTGGATGTGATAAATCGGTCGTGGAGCATTGTATAGCGGTTGCAGAACTCGCGTTGGAACTCGCTCTTGATTATAACCACCGTAAAAATCGGGCTCGTGGTCATGGTTATGGTCGTGATAGCGTAAATGAAAAACAGGTTTTCACGGGGGCGTTGCTACACGACATAGGCAGAGCTCGCTCCCATGGTCTGAATCACGGGTTCGTAGGTGGTGAAATAGCAAAGGAGTTGGGGCTGGAGGAGCCCGTGGTAAGAATAATTCAAAGGCACATAGGCGCAGGGATAACAGCGGAGGAGGCAAAGGAGTTAGGGCTGCCACCTGTGAATTTCGTGCCCGAGACGCGCGAAGAGAAGATAGTTGCATGTGCGGATAACCTGATTGACGGAACGAGGAGAACGGGCATAGAAGAAGCAATAGAGGATTTAAAGGCTAAGTTAGGCGAAGCGCACTCTTCTATAAACAGAACGAAGAAGCTGTATGAGGAAGTGAGGGGGAGATAAGATTGCAAAATGCAAAATGGGTAACCACAAGATTATAGGCATTCCAAAAATTATTAACCACAAGATTACACAGATTTTCACGAGAGAACAATTGAAGATGCATCCCTAAACTTGTATCCTGCATCATGAATCCCGGCTTCATTTTCTTGTGCTAATCTCGTGGTTTTTTCATCGCGACAGTGCACTTTCTCTTAGCTTATCTTTTAGTTCCAACTTTTTTATCACGACATTAGAAGGATGTATGGGTCGTGGCACTTCGGATAAATCAGATCTCGCAACGACAACGCCTTCCACGGTTATCCGCTCGCGCTTTAAGTCCACCGTCCTCACCTTTCCTTCTTTACCTTTATCGTCACCCCGAACCACCGTTACCGTATCACCCTTTCTTACAGGGACATTTCTCTTCGCGTATTTGCCTTGCAGGTCTTCGGAAAGAGGTGCACTCATAAACTTGTGCCTTACATGCAAAGGCGCAGTGTATCTTGCTTTCCTCTGTTTTCTCGGCTGTTTAGATTTCATCTCTTTTCAATTATTAAACTATTCAAATATAAAAGGATGCGTGATTTGTTGTGTTAATGCGTGAATACGATATTGTCGTGGTAGGCGGTGGTCCAGCGGGATGTATGGCAGCGAAATATGCAGCAAAGGCGGGAGCTTCTACGCTGATTATAGAAGAGCATTCCGCAATAGGCGAACCCGTTCAGTGTGCAGGGCTTATAAGCAAGAGAGCGATAGAAGAAAGCGAACTGAAAAACATCGGGTCGTTCGTAAACTGCGAGTTGAAAGGGGCAATTGTTCATTCGCAATCGCATGAGCTGAGGATAGAATCACCATCACCAGATAAGAGGGCTTTTGCCATAAGGAGGGATAGCTTTGATAAGGAATTGGCGAAAGCCGCAATGGACGAAGGTGCGGACTTAATTTTGAACAGCAAAGTAAAACATGTGAAGAAAAGGGGGGGGAGGGAAGGGGCAAAGCTAACGATACTGGCTGCTGCTACTACTACTACCAACGCAGGTGTAAATTTAGAGGAAAACGAGATAAAGGCAAACGTGGTCATTGGCGCTGATGGCTGGAGAAGCGGAATAGCCAGAATGGCAGGGCTAACCGTCACAAAAAACTTCCTGAACGGCGTGCAAATAGAAGGGCAGTATGAAATACACGAACCCGTTGCAGATATTTTCGTGGGTAAAACCATCGCGCCGGGTTTCTTCGCATGGGTCATCCCGATTGGCGAAACCACGGCTCGAATCGGTCTTTGCATAGACAAAAGGTTTTCACCGCATCCAAATCCTGTACCGTTTTTAAAAAGAATTTTATCCGAGCACCCTGTCATTGCGAAGAAATACAAAGGCACACAATCAAAGTTTACTGCAGGGGTAATTCCCATTCCAGCGGAAAGGCAGAAGACCGTAAAAACAGAGGATGGTACAGGCATACTGCTGGTTGGCGATGCAGCGGCTCAGGTCAAGCCAATCACAGGCGGTGGTGTGTACTACGGGATGAAGTGCGGTAAGATAGCGGGAGAAGCCGCAGCAAGAGCATGCATGGAAAGAAACATGGAGCTGCTGGACGGATACGAAAAGCGATGGCAGGAGGAAATAGGAGCGGAGATAGCTTTTGGACTAAAGATTCACCGATTAAGGTGTGTACTTGGCGATAAGGACTTCGATAGGATGTGTCGGGCATTGTCAAAATACGATGTGATACAGCGAATAACGAATCAAGGGGATATGGACTATCCTTCCTTCGTGTTCCGTGAACTGTTAAAAAATCCCGGTATCATTATGTTAATGGCGAAAAACATCATAAAATATTTATATGCAAAACGAAAGATAAGGTAAATAGATTAAGAAAAGGTAAGTAGAGGGCTTAGACAAAATGGCAAGGATGTATGCACGGAGAAGGGGAAAATCGGGCTCTACGAGGCCCATTAGCTCCAGCTTGAGGGAAACGGCACCTGAATGGGTGGATATGACAGCGAAAGAAGCGGAGAAAAAAGTGGTTGAGTTATACGAGAGAGGGCATTCGACAAGCGAGATAGGGATACTGCTAAGGGATAACTATGGCGTGCCAAGTGTTGCAGAGGTTACGGGGAAAAAGGCAACGGCGATATTAAAGGAACAGGGTATTGCAGGGCAGCTACCTGAAGACCTCCAGAATTTGATGCGAACAGCGTTGAGACTACGAAAACACCTCGGTGTGAATACGCACGACGTGCATAACAAAAGAGCGCTGCAGTTAGCGGAATCGAAGATAAGAAGGCTTGGGAAGTATTATAGGAAGGAGCACGTGTTACCGGCGGACTGGAAATACAAGCCCGAAATTGCCGAATTTGACATGAGAGGATAGGGTAAGAATGGATGTGATAAAAAAATGAAAGGATATGGAGAATTATTGTTAGGCGTTGTGTTAGTAGTGGCAGGGATAGGTATGTTAGTTATGCCTCAAGATATTTTCAGAGAAGCGTTGAAGATGGTCATATTAGGGGCTATTCCGCTCATTGTGCTGATGGTGGGAGCAGTATTTCTGATGATAGGCGTGAGTGACGTGAGAGAAAAGGGAGAAGAAGAGATAGAGACGGAGGTCGCAGCGGAGACTGGAACAGAAGAGGAGAAAAAAAGTGAGTAACAGTGGGGACGGTTAAACCGACGTATGTAAAGAAGCTGGCGAAACAACTGTTGAATGAAGTAGCTGAGTGCACTGACGACTTCGAGCTAAATAAGAAATTAGTGGACAAGTATACAAACGTAGAGAGCAAAGGAGTAAGAAATAGAATAGCAGGGTATATAACGCATAAAAAGAAAGGGAAAGAGGCGGAGCCCGAGTTAGAGCCAGAGCCGCACATAGATAGCATAAGTTGAAATGTTGAAGATAGAAGGTGTGTATCCTGCGCTTATAACGCCTTTCACGGCGGATGGCGGTGTAGATAAGGAAGGACTGAGGAGGCTCGTGGAATACGTAGTAGAAGGAGGTGTAGCGGGAATAGTCCCCTGTGGCACAACAGGCGAATCCGCAACGCTATCTCATAAAGAGCATGAGGAAGTAATAGACGTGGTGGTGGACTGCTCAAAGGTGCCGGTGATTGCGGGTACGGGGTCGAACAACACAACGGAAGCGGTTGAATTCACGAAACATGCGGCGGATGCAGGTGCTGATGCTTGCCTTTTGATCACTCCTTATTACAACAAACCGAATGTGAAAGGTTTGAAGGAACATTTTAAGCGGATTGGCGATTCGGTGGAGATACCTCTGATTTTGTATAACATACCTTCAAGGACGGGTCAGAATGTAAGTGCGGGGACGATGGTGGAGCTTGCTTCAGAGATTACTAATATAAAGGGTGTGAAGGAGGCTTCTGGGGATTTGAAACAGGTAGGCGCGATTATAAGGTCGGCTGCGGAACAGGGTTTGGACTTTACGGTTGTCGCGGGTGATGATTTTCTTACGCTACCGATAATGAGTTTAGGAGGTAAAGGCGTGATTTCAGTAGCTGCGAATGTCGCGCCGCGGGAGATGAGCGAGATGGTGGCTGCGATGTTGAAAGAGGAGGTGGAGAAGGCGAAGGAGATTAATATCTGGTTGTTTTCTCTGTTCGAGGCGATGTTTCTGGAGACGAATCCGATACCGGTGAAAAAAGCGGCGGAGATGATGGGGTTGGTGGCGACAGGGGGTGTTAGGCTTCCACTGGGGGCGCTGAGTGAAGATAACGAAGAGAAATTGAGGAAGGTGCTGGAGAAGTTGGGGATGATGAAATAAGGACTTCACGGTGAATCTAAAGATCGAAAAGAAGAAGCAAAGGTATGGAAGAAAATAGTATTCACGAAAAGATAGAGAAAATAAATCAGAAACTCTAAGTGCTGAAATACAAATCCTTTTTGACTACGGTGAATTACTTATGGACTGGCGAAAGTAGCAATTTTAGCATAATGTATATGATTGAATCCTGTGAATCGGATAGGGGTACATTTTGTGAACTTCTTATCCTTTATGAAAAGGAGAAAGAATTAATAAAATGGCTTTCTGAGATTTTGGAAGGAATAGAAGGTTTTAGAGAGATTGTAATAGATGGACTTAAAAAGGGGATAGAAACAATTTCTCCTGTTGAGGGTAAGACGTGAAAGAACAATATATTGTAAGAGGGACTTTAAAGGAGAAGATAGGTGGATGCCAAGTCGCATACAAATTGAAGATGTACCTCCAACTGATAGCGGAACATCTACCGTCAAAATGAAAATAATAGATGGCACAAGCAATGAATGGAAAGCTAATTTGTATTTATATGAGCCAGAAGGCTTAGTGAATATGATAAACGAGTTAACGAAAGGAATAGGCTATCTTTTTAAGAGAACGTCTATGGAACTTGATTCATAAATTAGAAAAAGTGGAGAAAGATGAACGGGATGTGGGCGGAGTTGGAGATAACAAAGGACTCCCGATCAATTCCCATATTGGAAGGATGAACAAAGTTAAGTTCGTTTATTCAACGTTGGCATTTATAATGGGGGCGCAATATGAGCAACGAAGAAAAACCAAAAACTAAAAAATGCCCATACTGTGCGGAAGAAATTCAAATTGATGCAGTCAAGTGTAAGCACTGTGGCGAGTGGCTAAATAAAGAACTTATGCAAGCTCAAATAGGGCAACCGACAGTTACTCAATTTACTTTCAAGCAGCCTATTTGGAATCTTGTGCTTTTATATGTGTTTACATTTGGCATTTATGCAATATATTGGTTCTATCGAAATTGGAAGCATATGAAGCTTCACAAGAATTTAGATATAAAACCAGGTTGGAGGACAGTTGGCCTTTTTATTCCAATATACAATATAGTGCTTATTTATAGGCAATTCAGAGATATCAGAGATTTGGCAAGGGGGGTAGGTTGTGAGGCATACCCATCGCCCGGATGGTTGACAGTTGGTTATTTCTTTTTGAGTGGTTTGTCTCTTAGGCTTTCATGGAAACTACCTGACCCGTATTCTCTTTTGAGTTGGATTCCTGATTTGTTAGCATTATGGATATTTATAATCGTTCAGAAGACACTTAACAGGTATTGGGAGAAAGAACAGATTGGGCTTTCGGAAAGAACGCAGTTTTCTGGTAAAGAGACTGCTGTGCTTATCATTGGTGGGATTTTTTTAATTCTGTCTTTCATTGTTGCATTTATTCCAGAGTAAAATTACAGAATATACGCTACGAGATTACGCTCTTACCTTTGGGACATCGCTTCTTTCGGTCGCAACGTTGTATATGCTGGAAACATTCTACAAAATGCGTCTTCCAAATCCCAAAATGTATATATGCGGGGGGCATTCATAATCAAGACCAAAAAAACTGGCTCTTCGCTATTTTGTATGGGTAACTCAATATCCCTACTATCCGCTGAAGCAGATTACATGAGGGGCATGTTGAATGTTGAGCGTCCGTAGTTATCGAAATCTCCAAGAGTTCATAACCAATAAATATCTTCGGTAGGATAATCCTAAGTTTAGATTTTGACACCATGTAACCGCATAAACAAATTAGTCATAATATACCGGTCGCTTGCGGTAAAGTGGAGCGATCGATATACCTTTATGAACCGCTAACTACCTGTACTCATGCCGTTGAATTAACTCACTGCCCGGCATGATAAGTCCTATTTCTCTCGAAATTATCCGCTTGAAGTTTTTCTTCCTCTTCGTTCCAGAAAACATCAATGTGGCTACCGGACTTATCCTGTCTCTCTTTGCTACATCTGGGAGCTCCCTCAACCCTTTATGAACATCATAGCAGTTGGAATAGAGTTTATAGACATGTTTGCAAAGATGAAATCAATAATGTCCTTGGTTTATGTCAAGTTTAACCTCTTAATAAGCCGTCTCACAGTTACCTTACCTCTATTTTTGGTCCTTCTTTTTAGATTTAAAGCTATATTTATCCTCCCTTTTCTTCTGATTTTGGATTATTTGGCAGCCACTTAACCACATCTACCCACATGAAATAGCGAAGAGCCAAAAAACTTTATAATGTTAAATTACTCTATATATTATGATAGAAATGATACAGGGAATGGGAATTATTCAGTTCATTGGGGTTTTAACATTATTTGTTGCTCTTTTTACATTATTTGTTGCCACTATAACATTTGTTCATGTCAGGTTTGCAGATTGGAGAAACGAATTAGCGGTTCTTAGATCATTATTTCAACATTTAGAATACATTAAAAATGCAGCTAAAGGGCAACATGAACAAATGAAAAAAGGCGGTCCAATCCCTTCTTGGACTCTTATTAGTGTTGATCTAGATTTTTATTTGCCTAGGGTAAATTACAAAATTAGGACTCAAGGTTGGTTGAAATTTCGGAAAATCTATACAAGAGATTTAAAAAATTCAATTATAAAAATCGCTGATAATGTAAACAAAATAAATAACCAATTTCGTTTAATGTATGATTCTATAGTCTCCAATAAATCGAAAAATGAAAATGAAATACTTGTGATACATAAAAAAGAGTTACTTAATAAACCATATTATGAAGAACTTTATAATTTTGTAGATGATGCTCATCGAGAATTGAGAAAGATATTGAAACCATTTAAACGAAATTCTTTATATTGGTATTAATTGAAATAATATAGAATTTTTTTCGTCTCCCTGCGTCATACCGCTCCCGTACACTCACTTCATCCAAATTTCCTTCGGAAACTTCTCATAATCCTATATATTATATGAAATGCCGAAAAGCATCTTCAAAATCCCAAAAATGTATACGTTATATAGAATAAAAGTATAAACAATCAAGAGAAGGAGAAATCATAATGAAAAAGAAATACAATCAGGTATACCAATTTGAGATCACGCTGGAAGATAGTAAACCCCCAATTTGGCGGAGAATACAGGTCCCGGAAACATATACCTTCTGGGATTTACACGTCGCCATTCAAGACGTCATGGGCTGGTCAGATTATCACCTTCATCTATTTGAGGTGCGAGATACTTCCACCGGAATGAAAATTGAGATTGGTATACCAGAAAAAGAATTTGGTGAATATGGGAAAACACTCGCAGGATGGAAACAAAAAATAGCCGACTATTTCTCTATGGAAAATCGAACGGCGGATTACGTATATGATTTCGGTGATAGCTGGGAACACAAAATACAATTGGAAAAGATACTTCCCCGAGAAAAAGGTGTTCAGTATCCGATATGTATAAAAGGAAAAAGAGCGTGTCCGCCAGAAGACTGTGGTGGCATCTGGGGATATGAAGAGCTTTTAGAAATCATACGAAATCCAGAGCATGAGGAGCATGAAGAAATGCTGGAGTGGGTAGGTGGGGAATTTGACCCGGAACATTTTGACGTGGAAGAGGTCCGTTTTGCTGACCCGGATAAACGTCACAAAATGGCATTTGGGTAAAGTGCCTTCGGCATCTGGCTCACTTCGTTCATTGGGGGTATTATCATGCCATACACCGCTTTTTATGAAAAGTTCCCAGAAATAGCAGAAAAAGAAAATAGAAAGGCGACATCACTAAAATCCGACAAAAGAGTCAAAATAGGGGGAAAATAAGATGCATTCCGGAGAAGCAAATTCCGCATGGTTTAAGAAAGGTGCTACGCTTAGCGATAAGTCCGCGCGAGAAGAATTTGGACTTGCACAGGAGGAAATTATTGAAGGCATTGAGGATGGCAAACTACAGTACCGCATTAATTATGTATTCGAGAACCCATATTTCAAGCTGGTCCGAAGTGAAGTAGAAGCATTTGTAGATGAAAAATACGGCAGCAACTACCTTAAGAAGAAAAAAATCAAGAAGGAGTTAGCACAGACCAACAAAGAGCTGAAGAGGTTGAAAAAACAGGTGGCATCGCTCGAACAAAGAAAAGCAGAACTGCTGGATAGTCTTGATGAATGAATATGCATAACCGATTCAAAATCGCAAAAATGTATATGTTTAATAAAGCTATAAACAATCAAAAGAAGGAGAAATCACGAAAAATGAAAAAGAGATACAACCCGGTATACCAATTTAAGATCGCGCTGGAGGGAATAAAACCACCGATTTGGCGGCGAGTACAGGTCACGGGAACTCATACATTATTTATAGGATTTACACGTCGCTATTCAAGATGATAGAAATGATTAGTATCCAACAGATTACTAAAAAGCTGGAACAGTTACCACCTGATAAGCTCATCATTATTTCTGAATTTATTGAGTTTATTGAGCAAAAGGCAAGACGGGCTTTGGAACTTACGGAGGTGAGGGATACCGAGGTGCTTCTTGCTGCGGAACGAATAAAAAAAAGGGGTTAGTTAAAGTTCGCGATTTATTTACCCAGGCGGCATTCTTTGCCATGCGGAATCGTTAAGCACAGGGTGTTTGTCACTTATGATGGTAAACTAACGCCATGCTGTTTCCTACCTGAATTTTCAATGGGTAACGTGCTTGAGAGTGAGGAGGGAATTGGTGACATTCTGAGGTCACAAGCGTATAGAGTGTTTATTAAAAACATGGGGGTGCATACTGAATGCAGCAAATGTGGGTGGTAAAAATAAAAACAGTATTTAATGGAACCACGAGATTACACAAGATTAACACAGAAGAATTATTAAAATTTGGTAAGAAGGGTCAGGAGGTAAAAAGAATAATCTTGTGAGAATCTGTGTAATCTGTGGTTATAAAAGAAAAACCTCCAGAAGAACATCACACATGGCACAGTCGAATTTTTCAGTGAAATTGCTATATCTTTAAATTTCGCCGCAGAGCACATGGAGACCGCAAAGGCACCAGAAAAAACGAGCAATGATTGAAACGGTCTAAAAACTCTGCGTACTCTGCGCTCTCCGCGGTGATAAATCACTAAATTTTTAGATAGTGCCATCACCTCTTTTACTTTTCAGTTAATTCCCTCTTTGTGTCTATGTCCGTGCATCTTCGAATCATCACAAGTGCATCTTCGTCACCATAATACTTTGGGATTATAGCTTGTGGGGAGAAGCCTAAATGCGTATAAAACTCCTTTGCCACTTCGTTGCTTTCTCGCACTTCCACACTCGCATTACCTTTTGTTACTTTCAAAACTTCTCCGACAAGCTCAGCTCCTATACCCCTCCTCCTATACGTGGGATGCACGGCAATAGACACTATATGCCCTTCAGGATAAAAGATAATATAACCAGCGATTTTATTCAAGCCCTTTCTCTTGTCCTCATGTACATATACCAGGAAATTATCGCGGTATGCTGATGCATAATACAAGAAAGTAAATCTGTTGTAAGGTGATTTCGGAAAGGCTTTCTCTTCTATTCTCAGAATGTCTTCCAAATCGTACCATCTGAATTTTCTTATCATAACCCTTTCTTTATGTGGGGCTCCACCCCACGACCCCGCAAGCCCTGTAAGGGCTTATAAGGAAGCTTTACCAAAGAAATAATATACTTTATGTAATTGCTCAAATAATAATCAATCTGACGACCTCATCGCTTTAGCCAACTTCTCTTTTTTTTTCATGCTTTTCATCTCACCATCAACAGTAGCACTCTTCATTTTCATTCTTTCATTCTCCTTCCTGTAATCATCCAAAGTCCTCCTTTTTAGCGTCCCATCAGGGAACACAGTTATCCAACCCCTCTTCTCTTCTATCTTCCTTTCTCGCACGCAACTCTTGCCAATCACTGCGTTTTTCATGTATTTAGCAACAATCGAGTAAGCGTGCTCTATCTCCGCGGGATACGGATTCCTCGATATTT
>QBUL01000142.1 GCA_013180605.1 Candidatus Methanophagaceae archaeon GoMg1
TCTTATCATCTGTGTTAATCTGCGTTAATCTGTGTCAACGATTTATTTTTTCTTGTAGAAAAAGAAAAGTATTTACAGAAAAATAAAATATAGTCATTCCAATAATAAATTGCAAATAATGAACCACGAGATTTCACGAGATTAACACAACACTTTTTCTTTTTTGCAAAAAGAAGACCTGTGCTAAAAGGAAAAAATAATCTTGTGGAAATCTGTGTAATCTTGTGGTTAATACATTTCGGAATGACTATAAAATGAACACCACCACTTCCACTGGATTCGTCTATCACGCAGATTACCTGAAGCATGACACGGGCGTTCATCCTGAGACGGCGGAACGACTGAGAGCCATAATACGGAAACTGGAAGAAACGGGAATCGCGGAAAAGCTGCGAAGAGTTGTCCCGACAAAGGCATCGAAAGAGCAACTACGATACGTGCATGCTCCCGAATATATAAAAGAAGTAGAAGCGATGTGCAAAAGGGGCGGGGGCGCACTTGACCCGGATACGCCGTTATGCGAAGCTACCTATGAAATTGCGCTGCTTGCTGCAGGGGGGGTAACAAAAGCCGTTGACGAAGTAATGGACGAGTCAAATAGCCTGAAACACGTTTTTGCACTGATAAGACCTCCGGGTCATCACGCTACCCCGAACAAAGGCATGGGCTTCTGCATATTTAATAATATAGCAATTGCTGCGGAACATTTAAAAAGGGAATATGGCATCAACCGCGTTTTGATTGCTGACTGGGACGTGCATCACGGGAATGGCACACAAGAGGTGTTTTTTGAAGACCCTTCTGTTTTGTATTTATCCACTCATCAATACCCTCATTATCCCGGCACTGGATGGATAGATGAAGTGGGTAAAGGGAAGGGGGAAGGTTTCACCGTTAATGTCCCACTGCCAGCAGGTACCGATGATGACGGCTACTTATATGCGTTGAATAATATTTTAGTGCCGATAGCTATGGAGTTCAGTCCTGATTTTGTGCTCGTATCCGTCGGATTTGATGCACATGCTGCCGACCCTCTGGCATCAATGAACGTGACGTCTCGTGGGTTTGGGCGGTTTACGGATATGATAAAGGATATAGCGGAAAAGAATGGCAACGGACGAATCGTAATGGCTTTAGAGGGCGGATATAACCTGGATGCCATTGCAGAATCCGCCTTATCGGTTTTCAGTTCGCTGTTATCTGATGAGAGCGAGTTAAGGGTAAAAGAAAGAGAAATAAGAGCGAGTGAGCGAGTGCGAAGAAGAGTGGAAGAGGTAAAAGAAGTGCAAAGAAGATACTGGGATATATGAAAGGGATATAATTTATGCCTTTGCTCGCTTGATCACGTCACCAATCTAACCAAATTACTCCAACATCCGATAATAGAATTATGCGGGGGGCGTGATTTGAACACGCGGACTCCTGCGAGACAGGGTCCTAAGCCCTGCGCCTTTTCCCAGCTCAGCAACCCCCGCGCAAATTAACCACTTCACTTTTCCTTAGCTCTCCGTCTCGGGCATTCATCGAGCTTCACGCATCAGCTCTCTTGCTATTACCATTCGCTGTATCTCTGACGTTCCAACGACAATGCTAAGTATTTTTGCATCTCGGAAATACCTTTCCGCAGGACATCTCTTCGTGCAGCCGTATCCACCATGTATTTGCACTGCGTTCGTAGCAGCTCTAAGCGCAACTTCAGAGGCGTAAAGTTTAGCCATTGAGGCTTCTTTCGTGATTCGCTCGCCCTTACCTTTATCCGCAAGATAAGCCGCCTTGTAGGTAAGCAATCTCGCTGTTTCTAACGCCACTGCCATATCAGCAAGCATAAATTGCACCGGCGGGAAATTGATGATGGGCTGGGAGAACTGTATTCGCTCGTTTGCATACTTCTTTGAGGCGTCTAAGCAAGCCTGGGTGATACCGACGCCTATGCTGCTTATCCCTATTCTATCCCTGTCCAGCGTAGCCATCGCTATCTTGAATCCCTCTCCCTCGCCGCCCAGCCGATTCTCGTCGGGAATCCTACAATCTTTGAATTCCAGTCCGCCAACAACACAACCTCGCATGCCCATTATATCTTCGAAGTTAGTGAACGAGAACCCTTCAGCACCTTTTTCCACGATAAAAGCACTCATTCCATCCCTCTTTTTGCTCTTGTCCGTGTATGCCAAAACCACGTAGATGTCTGCCACGGCGGCATTTGTGATTAGCGCCTTTCTTCCATTCAGCACGTATTCACCGCCTTGCTTAACCGCGGTTGTTTCGATAGAAACGGGGTCCGACCCAGCAGAAGGTTCTGTTAAAGCAAAAGCACCTGATTTCTCACCCGAGCACAGTGGTTTGAGGTATTTCTCCTTTTGATTCTCTGAACCTGCGTAGTAGATGGGAAATGAGCTGATAAGTCCCGCAGCACTTAAGAATCCAATGCTTGCGTTTGCGCTTGAAAGCTCCTCCGACACAAGCACATAACTCACCATAGTTGCATTTGCACCGCCGTATTTCTTCGGGAAGGGTATTCCAAAAAGCTTTAGCTCTGCCATCCTCTGCAATATGTCCCGGGGTATCTTCCCCTTTCTGTCTATTTCTGCTGCCCGTGGTAACACCTCGTCCACTGCAAACTGCCTGGCTATGCGCCGAAACGCCTTCTCCTCTTTTCTTAACTCAAATTCCATTTCCTTCTCCACAAACCGTTCTTTAAAAAAAGAAAGCTTTACCAAAGAAATCGTTTTCTTACAAAGAAAGTTTAGTTTTATCCAAGAAAAATAAATAAAACCTAATACCTAAAAAGGAGGGCACAGCAAAACGAAAAAACCTGCGGTGAACATAGGAATGGTAGGACACGTAGATCACGGGAAAACAACCTTAGTGAGTGCGTTGTCCGGCGAGTGGACAGACAGACATAGCGAGGAGATAAAGAGAGGCATCTCTATAAGGCTTGGATATGCAGACGCCACATTCAGAAGATGTCCCATGTGCAAGGAGCCAGATTGTTACACCGTAGAAGAAACATGCAAGCATTGCGGGTCAAAGACCAAAGAGCTGCGTACTGTATCGTTTGTTGACTCACCGGGGCATGAAGCGTTAATGGCGACGATGCTGAGCGGTGCTGCGATAATGGATGGTGCCGTTCTTCTTATCGCGGCGTCTGAACCGTGTCCACAGCCACAGACAAAGGAGCATTTGATGGCTCTGAACTTAATTGGCGTAACGAAAACGGTAATCGCACAAAACAAAATAGACCTCGTATCAAGGGAAGAGGCAATAGAACATTATTTGCAAATAAAAGAGTTCGTTAAAGGGACGATTGCAGAACAATCACCGATTATACCCATCTCCGCGCAGCAATCCGGTAATCTGGACGTGTTAATACAGAGTTTAGAGCGGACAATACCCACGCCAACACGTGCCGCGGCTAAACCTCCCATTATGCATATCGCACGTTCTTTTGATGTGAACCGACCGGGAACGCCAATAGAAAAGATGAGAGGGGGAGTAATCGGCGGCTCGTTGCTTCAGGGAAAGCTAAAGCAGGGTAATAAGATAGAGATAAGACCCGGTCGTACGGTGACAACGGGAGGCAAAGAGAAATGGCTGCCAATAGAAACGGTGGTAACGTCAATAATGGCTGGGGGTGAGCAACTAAAGGAGGTTACTCCTGGTGGACTAATAGGCGTGGGCACAAAGTTGGACCCAAGCATGACAATAGAAGATTCCTTAGTGGGACAGTATGTAGGCGTGCCTGGCTCTTTACCGCCTTCCTGGAACAAACTAAGTATAAAATTTCACCTGTTGGAGCGCGTTGTTGGCGTGGCAAAAGAAGTGGAGATACCTGCGATAAAAGTAAGCGAAGGGATAATGCTGAACATTGGAACTGCAACTACAATGGGTGAGGTGGTACGAGTAACGAAGAGAACCATTGATGTGAACTTGCGCCGCCCGATATGCGCCGAAGAGGGCGCTCGTGTGGCTATCGCAAGGAAGATAGGTGCGAGATGGCATTTGATAGGTGCAGGTGCTATAATTAGCCCTCATCCGTCTTTGGGAAAAACAAAGTAGGGATTAGGGACTAGGGATTAGCCAATAGGGACTAGCCACTAGGGACTAGGGGTGTTTTAAGCTGTTTAAAGTTTGTGTGATTTTATAAATCTCCGTCACTAAACCCCTTGCTTTCTTCCACACTTCCAGATCCTGATACGAATTTATTACTTTCTCCATCCCTGCCCCTATTCCCTATTGGCTATTGCCTATTGGCTATTTTGCCTACTTGGCGATGCTTGTGATTTCAACGTATACCCATAACTTTATGCACCTGCGGAATTACCATAACATGCTCTAAATAACGCCCCGCGGTCGCAGAAAGTTCAAAGAGTTCCTTTACGTCTGGTACTACTATATCGGCACCAGCATCGGCATTTTTCATCGAGGAATGAGCAGTAACGGGCTGCAACACGAACTTTATGTCGAGACCCGCGAGGTCTTTGCATATCTGCTCTATTTCTCCTACTGGCGTATTTTTCACCACTATTACCTTCACTATCGTTTCTGTTCCCCGGTCAACGGCAATTCGTATGCATTCGAGTTCGTTACCGTACAGATTATCGTAATCTCGTTCTTCCACCGCTAAATGGTTTCTCAGCTTTATGTCAATCGAAGCGAAATCAAAATAATCGGCTACGGAAGCGAAACGTTTTGCGGAATTCCCGCTTGTTTCTAAAAAATTCTTTAACTGCATGCTCTTTGCCTCAGCGGCTATCTCTTTTACGAACGCTGCGGAAGAGAGGGGTTCGCCACCTGTGTAGCAAATGCTGTGGAGGTCAGGAGTAGAAGTGCGCAGTTCTTTTATACATTCTACTGCCGCCTTCGTAGACATTGGATTACGTATTAACTTTTTGGAATGTATCATTGAAGAGCCACCGAAAAAATCGCAAAATTTCGGGTGGGGGTCCTTCGCATAAGAAGTGTCACAATAAAAGCAATGGAGGGGACAACCTGCAAATCGAATGAATATCTGTCTCCTGCCTACATAGGGTCCTTCGCCCTGAAACGAGTCGAATATCTCGGTTATATAGCCTTTTGACATTTTTTTTCGCTTGGATTTAGCATGACTTTGTCACATTTTAAATTTACCGCCGAGAACGCGGAATTAGAGGTTTAGTTTATTAGCGGTTCAGCTCGTTAGCTAAAACGCCAAACCGCTAACCCTCTAAACCGCTATTCTCCGTGAACTCTGCGGTTAATCTGACAATGTCAACTTAGGAGGGGGATACATATAAACGTTGAATAAACTTTTTTTGTTTTTTCTTTTAGCACAGGTTTTCTTTTTCCTAAAAAGAAAAAGTGTTATGAGGCTAAAAGAAGCTTTAAAGGGTGTATTAGAGGAAACCGAATTGAAAAAAGTGATAAAATCTTATGACGTTATCGGCGATGTAATCATCATAAGACTTCATCCTGATTTGAAACCAAAACGAGCGATTATCGCCGAGGCACTTCATAATATCTATCCTCGAGTAAAAACCATCGCGGCAGTTCCTCTTTATTCTCACACCGACGAGTTATACCGAACAAGAGAACTGGACGTGATATGGGGCGATGAGAACATGGAAACCATACACAAGGAGAATGGCTGCATATTTAAAGTAAACCCTGGGCTTGTTTTCTTCTCCCCGCGTCTTTCATACGAACGAATGCGAATTGCCATGAAAGTGCTGCCCGGCGAAACGATAATAAACATGTTTTCGGGCGTAGGCTGCTTCTCTATTGTGATAGCGAAGATGCAACCGCAAACGAAGGTTTATTCCTTTGATGTGAACCCGTATGCGTATGAATATATGAAAGAGAATGTAGCATTGAACAAGATGGAGGGAAAGGTGATACCAATTCTCGGTGATGTGCGAGAAGAACAGAAGGATTTGAAGTCAGAAGCGGTAGATGCAGACCGCGTTCTTATGCCATTGCCTGAGCAAGTACATTCTTTCTTGCCCGCAGCAATAAGGGCATTAAATTTGGATTACCGCGGGGACACGGGTTTTATACATTATTATGACGTTTCCGCAGGGTCGGTAAAAGGAGCGTGTGATTTGTTTACGGCATCGGCACAAAAGGCAAAGGACATTGTCTCTTCTGTTTTCGGCGGCACATTAAGCGTAGAAATAGAAGAGAAGAGGGTTGTGCGTTCTGTTGCGCCGCGAAAATATCACGTGGTTTTGGATTTGCGTGTAGTGAAAACTTCTGCTAAATAACTCGCTACCTTCTCCGTTTTATCTGCCGCTGTTGGTTATGTTTATCGCTCTTCGCCCGTTCCATCCGTCAGCACGGCACAGTCTAAAAATCCTGCGATTTATCACCGCGGAGAGCGCAGAGCACGCAGAGTTTTAAGACCGTTTTAATCATTGCTTAGTTTTTCTGGTGCCTCTGCGTTCTCCGTGTGCTCTGCGGTGAAATTTAAGGATTTAGCAATTTCACTATAAAATTCGACTGTGCCTTTCTAATATTCTTTCCTCAGTTTTAAAATTTCCGATTTCAGTATATAACTCTATCAAGCGAATCTTCCATGAGTGCGTCTTTTATCTCCCTTGATATTCTCCTACCGGTGCTCATTGGCTCCTGGTAGAGTAGCTGAGAGTACGGGGAACCATTAATGTAGAGATTGGTACCTGCAACAATTCTGGCAGAAATTTCGAAGACTATAAATTCCAGATCCTCGGTACAGATGGTTTCTATACAGAAGGGTCCTATCAGACCCGGACTGAACAGCTCCTGTGATGCATTGACTACGCTCTGACCCATCTTCAGGATAGGGTTTAGGAGAGACTCCCTCGCTACCACCGGAATATTTCCTGTAACTACAAAGGAAGGTTCTGGAGTGCCGTCATGTAAAATATGAGGTAGCCTTGAGAGTCCATCAACGTTGGATTCATAACGGATGTCCATGCTGAGAAGCTCCAGCCGATTTTTCAGCGGTGAATAGAAATAATGTGGATAGAAACGGGTTCCTATTACAAACTCCTGGATGGTAAATCTGTCCTTATCTCTCAGCCCCGACTTTTTTAGCTTTCGCTCAAACTCTTCAGGATTGCTTGCGATGAAATAGCCCCTCCCTCCCTTAGCTCCCGGAAATTTTACCATGACTAATCTATCTATATCTTCGGGTTCTTTGAATTCCTTAGGTAGCCTTAGGTCGGCGTGTTCCATCCATTCCCGCTCCTTTTCACGGTCCGATTCCCAGTCCAGGACCATTCTGTTGCCGAGCATGGGGACCAAGAGTTCATTCTCAATCCGTTTTGGCGAAAGATATTCCACAAAGGAACCGTGTGGGATAAGGATGACGTTTCTTTCTATCAGTTTTTCCAGGAACTTATTCTCCATGAATTGTTCGTAATTTTCAATAATCAGGAGTTCATCAGCCACTCCGAACTGCTGATAGACCTCTTCAGCGCCTCTTTTACATATCACCAGACTTTTGAACCCCTCATCTCTTGCTCCTTTAAGTATCTGGAGTGCCGTATGACTCCCCATGGTGGCGATGGTTATCTCATCCCTGGCATAGCCGTCCAAAATGTGATGAATTTCTCTTTTATCTATCATTTATTTCATTTCATGTAACCGTCTCTTCCAATCTGTTCAGTTGAATGGCTTTTCTGAGTTCCATAGCCACCCTCTTCCCTACCGAAAGCGACTCCTCGTAGCGGTATCCCGAATATGGCGTAAAACGTGTTCCGGGAGAGCCCTGCACTCGCATGGAGATGTCAAAAACTACGGCTTTTTCCTCCGGAGGACCGGGAATGAACGTGGACTGCAATGCAAAAGGACCTATAATTCCCGGCGGATACTCTTCCTTAGCAACGGTGACAAATTTCTCCCCAAGCTCGAATATCTGCTCTAAAAGTGATTCCTTTACCGTGCATGCGATATGTCCGGCTTCGATGGCTTTGACGTCTATGTACTTCAAGGCTTCTAACTGCTGTGATGCCGGAAGGCGAAGTATGCCATCCAGATTTGTCTGTCTCCTGGTATCGATCCCCAGCAGTTCCAGCCGCTCATCTAAGAGTGAGTAGAAGTAATTGAAGTTAGACTGCGCACCCATAACGAACTCCTCAATGACCGCTTTCTTCAGCCCTTCTTCCGTTATTTTACCATCACGAAGCATCTGCTCAGAATTATTGTAGAAGTCCTCGGGAGAAGAGGCGAAGAAGAACGCACGCTCGTATTTCCGCTGGGCTTCCGGTGCTTTAACCAGAACCAGGCGGTCTATTTCCTCAGGGCTTTTGTATATCCTGGGATAGGGAATCCCTCCTTTTTCCATCAGGTAATACTGGTTCCTCTCTGCATCTCGTTCCTCTGCCCGAAGCATACTTCTCGACCCAAATAAGGGCAGAAGAAAATCATCTTCGATACGGTCAAACCCCACATAGACTTCAAAGGAGCGGTGTGGGATGAAAATAACGTTATTCTCACGCATCTGCCTCAGCACGCTCTCTTCGGTTATATCTGAAAATTTATCAAGCACAATGGTCTGGTCCACTATTCCGCAGGAATTTCCCGTCCGATAGTAGTGGTCATAAGTCTTCTCCCTGCCCTTCTGGCACACCACCAGCGTTCTGAAGCCCATGTCCTTCGCTCCTCGACATATATCCAGTGCGGAATGTGACCCGAGAACGCCTATAATCACCTCGTCAAGCTCATATCCGTTCAGAACTTCTTTTATCTCTTTTCTACCTATCATTTTCCCTACTCATTGTATATTTCGGATAATAATATTAATAGGTATTTAAATCCAATTTTTATTTGCCGTGTTAGCCATATCCAGGCGGGGGTAGCCGAGCATGGACAAAGGCGCAGGACTTAAGATCCTGTTCCGCAGGGATACGAGGGTTCGAATCCCCCCCCCGCATCCACCACGTGAAACTCAATTTGTTTTACTCAAATTTTACTTTCCCGTCGCTTCTTTTATGCGGTCCAGTAATATATCCACGATTCGTTCATCCACCCCAATTGGCTTTGCGTAAGTCAGTTTTACGCCTTTCCCCAGCTCTGCCCATGCTCCTTCGAAAGATTCTTTTAGCTTCTCTGGAATGTCCTCTGTTGTATGCGCTCCGTCTGCTAAAAAAACGGGTTGTGCCACTATATTCGCCATTCCTGCTTTAGCAAGTTCTCTCAACGCCTCCTCAATGCTTGGAGAGTTCAATTGCATGAACGCAACCCGAACAGCCTTGAATATCCCTCGCATTTCCACTCGCCTTCCAAACTCTTCCATTACCTCTTTCCCATACGGTAGTTTGCTTCCGTGTCCTATCAAGACAACGGCAACGTCCTCTTCGCCTTCACTTACGGTTTCATTTTCCTCTTTTGCCAATTTTTTCACGCTCCCTATTTTAGTTCGTTTATTTAACGCTTCTATCATCAACTACTCAAGTCAATTCTGCTTAAAGTGATTTACGGTTTTTTTCGAGTACGCACACAATGCACAAGAATTTTCCCTCACCGAGACTCAACCCCTAATCCTTAAAATAATCTCTGAAAATGAGGAACAAAATAACGGCGATGAAGCTGATTACGCTACCATAAATAAAGGTTGCATTTGGGCTAATCACTTGCCATAAGAGCCCGGCTGTTAAACTTGCAGGTAACGCTACCAAGCCTATCATCGTATGAAAAGTGCCTAATGCAGTCGCTCTTAATTCTTCTGTGGATAAGTCGGATACGAAAGCCCTTTGGTTCCCGTCTATCATCGCATACACCACGCCGTATAGGGGGAATAAAACTATAAAGGCGGCGAGCGAATCGAAAAAAGCAAATCCGAGACAGGTCACAGAAAACAGGAAGTAGCCAAAAATAAGCACTTTACTCCTTCCTATTCTGTCTGATAGCGTGCCAAAAGGAATGGCAAGCAAGGCATAAAAGGTGTTAAAGAGGACATATAAAAGTATGGCAAGGGCGATTGCCTCCTTCACGGGCATTATTGGCATGAAAGCATCCTTCGCCTTCCATATGAAAAACATGTAGGTGAAATTGGCTAATGCAAACAGAGTAGCCAACATAATGAACAACTTAAGCTGCTTAGGCAGTTTTTTCAGGCTTATCTGCAATCTTATCTCCTGCGGCTCTCTTTTTCCTTCTTTTACAAAATGAAGTGGCACTAAGGAGAAAAAGGCGATTATCGCAGCTATAAATATGATTGACTTATAAAAACCAATTTGATATGCGATTTGTTCGAGGTCGAACCAGAAAAACAAAAGTAAAAGCAAAACAATTACCGACCCTGCAATTGCGCCGGATGTATCAAGTGCTCGATGGATTCCAAATCCCTTACCTCTCGCTTCAGGCATGGAATCAGCGATAATTGCGTCTCTTGGTGCAGTTCTCAAGCCTTTTCCCACGCGTTCAAAACTTGTGAAGACTAATATGTGCTGCCATATCATGGAGAGGGACAGGAGCAACTTGAAGCCCGCGGAAGTCAGATAGCCGGAAGAGACAAATATTTTCCTTCTTCCTATTCTGTCAGACCAGTATCCCGAAAGAACCTTTAAGATACTCGATATGCTGTCCTGTAATCCACCGATTAACCCCACAATCAAACCCGCACCGCCTAATGCCGTGATGAACATAGGCAAAATGGGCATTATCATTTCACTGCTTAAATCGTTCAGGAAACTAACAACGCCCAATAAAAGTACATTTGCGCTTATTCCTTTCAGATATTTGTTCCTCTTCATAGTACATGAAAATACTTTCTTTCTTTTTATAATGCCTTATACACGGTAATAAGAGCAAGAGCCACAACCAATATCCCAAGACCAATTTCCAACCAGACCGATTTTGTTTTTAATGATACAGCACTTCCAAGCCTTGCTCCTACCATTGAACCGAGGAGCGCAAAAAGTGCCGGTAACCAGATTATATCACCACGTGACCAGAATATTGTTGCAGCGCCAATACATGTGAAAATCGTTACACATAAGGAGGTTGCAATTGCTCTATGGATATCGCACCCCGTGGCTTTTAAAAAAGCGGGAAATAGAGAACCCGCACTTCCGCCTCGAATGGCTGCCATTAAGCTAAGAAAAAAAGAAGATGCGAAAGCACTCTTATGTGTAAGATTGAATTTATGAGCAAGTGCTGGTGCAATTCGGTCTAAAAATAGCCCTAACACTATTACAAGAGAAAGGGCAACAAAAATACCTGCTAAAATTAAAGTTGGAATTAAACCTGCGAGAAATGCGCCTATTATCGCTCCAAAAACGCCTCCAACACCTAAATAAATCGCGATTTCCCTATCTATATTTTCCCTTTGACTCACCGCGCCCACTAATGACGAAAAAGGTACGATAAATAGATTTATTCCAAAAGCACTGAGTAAAGGCAAACCTACGAGATTGAGTAACGGTATCCTAACGGCACCGCCGCCGATTCCAAACATACCACTCATAAAACCCGCGAAAAGACCGATACAAACGTAAATGATGATTAATGTAATTTGAGGCATGTGAATTCATTAAACCGAAATACACGCCTTTGAGCGTTCTAAGCTGAGCAACATGAGCAACTTCTCCCTGAACTCATTTGCTTCCATACTCGTCCGCTTCCTTGGTCGCGGTATATTCACATCAAGGCACTTAACAAGACAACCCGGTCGCACGGACATCACTACAACTCTATCGGAAAGATATACCGCTTCATCAACGCTGTGCGTCACGAACAGGATTGTTTTCTTTGTCCTTTTCCAAATCCTCAGCAGCTCTTCCTGGAGTATGTTTCTCGTTTGTGCATCCACCGAGCCAAAAGGCTCATCCATTAATAAAATAGAGGGCTCCGTAGCAAGAGCTCTTGCAATCGCTACCCTTTGCTTCATGCCTCCTGAAAGTTCGTATGGATAACAATTCTCAAATCCTCTTAGACCCACAAGCTCTATGTATCTCTCTGCAATCTCCCTCCGCGCTTTATTCCCTACCTTTTTAATTTCCAGTCCGAATTCCACGTTCTTCAAAACCGTTCGCCATGGGAATAGCGAAAATTCCTGGAATACCATCCCTCTATCCGGCGAAGGACCTTTTACCTCTTTTCCATCTAAAATAATCTCCCCACTGCTTGGGTGGTCTAAACCCGCTACCATTCTCAGCAGCGTTGTTTTCCCGCATCCCGAAGGACCAATAATACACAAAAATTCCGCTGGCTTGACTTCTAGACTAATATTTTCCAATGCCATCATCTCCCCTTCTTCTGTGCTAAACGTCTTCGATAGATTCCGAATTTCAAGTTTGTGGTTCATTCACTTCACCATCCCTTTCTTCCATTTAAGTAATCTGTCCTCTACAAAATGTCTGAATAACCGGTCTAAAAGTAAAGCTACTAACCCCAAGATTATCATATACGCAACGAGCTTATCCATCATATGTAAGGGCCAGAATACTTGAAATAATCTAAAACCCAAACCGTTTTTACTCACTCCGAACATCTCCGCAGCTACAACGCACATCCAGCCCACACCCATCCCTATGCGTATCCCCGTGGCGATATAAGGAAGGGAAAATGGAAAAGCAACAGATTTTATCAATTTTCTCTCCTCTTTACAACCTAAAACCTTAGCTGCGTCTATATAGGTCTTATCCACTTCTCTAAATCCTGTGTACGTGTTTATCAATATTGGAAAAAAAGCTCCTATAAATACAATAAAACCCGCAGCATAATGACTGAGTCCACCCCATAAAATGGCGAAAGGCACCCATGCTAAAGGTGGTATTGGACGTAATATCTCTACTACTGGATCAAAAACTCTATCTGCTGCTCTGAACCAACCCATCAACATTCCTACTACTACCCCAACCGCTGCTCCTGCTCCTAAACCTATACCAAAATGCAAAAGGCTAGTACAAATATCCACAGGTATTATTTCCCATAACTTGAGATAGGAAAGAAAAATGGCATACGGACTGGGTAGCTTAATAGGATTCCTTATAATAAAATCCGCTACTATCTCCCAAATGATGATTGCCCCACATAATGAGATTGCTTCTATGGCTCCTCTACCGTTTAAGGATTGTAATAGTTTACTTTTTTTCATTTGACTTTGATTTACAAAAAATAAAAAGGAGGGGAAATAAATTTAAAATCTCCTCCGTAATACCAAATATGTCACTGCTAATAGCGCCGCGATTGCAAAAACAGCAGTAAATCCTGGTGTTGGTGGCGTTGGTGACGGAGTTGGTGTAGGTGTGGGTGTAGGAGTTACTTCAGGTGTAGGTGTAGGTGCAATCTCCACAATTTTGTCATAAAAGCGTGTATCAAATAGGTCATCCTTTGTCAGCAACTTATCGGTGTACCCCATTTCGTAGTCCACTTTTGCGTATTCAACGGTTGAATCCATCTCGAGATGCGGGTCACAAATCCAAGCACCGTCCCATCTCTTAAGTGACTCCTTTACCATCTCAACATCAGATCCAACAACTTTTCTGGTGTATATCTCACCAGCCTCCTCTACATGCTCCTTGTTATATTCGGTTGCATTTATGTGTGTCCTAACTATCTGCTCAACGAGTTCGGGATGCTCTCTGATCAGTTCGCCGCTTACTAATAGACAACAACACGCGTGATTGGGCCACATCTGTCCTGAATAAACTACTGTCTTACCCGCGCCATCCATTTCTATTATCGTTGGCGAAGGAGCTGGCAGGAATACCGCATCCACAACCCCGGCCTCTATCTCTGTTATTGCCTCTCCAGGTCCCATTCCTTTGATATCCACGTCTTTCACCGGGTCTAATCCGTTATCCATCAGCCATTTCCTGAGTATAGTATCCTGGATTGAGCCTTTGGGGAAAGTAGCTATTTTCAGCCCTTTCAGGTCTTCTGGAGATGTGTAGTTCGCTGCGAGTTCAGGTGAAAGGACAATAGCAGAGCCATTTGTTTGAACCGCTGCGACTATCTTCGCATCTAATCCCTTATCTATTGCAGGAATGGGTGGAGCTGTACCAACGTATGCAACATCGAGTTCTCCAGCCATCATCGAGATCATCTCCGGCGGACCAGATGGGAATACACTATCCGTAACTTTCTCTATTCCAAATCTATTCAGGTCGCTTTCCCACCATCCCTTTTCCATCGCGGTCATGTGCGCGATTTGGTGCGTGCTGGGTTGGTAACCTATGTGCAACTCTGTTATCTCTCTTGCTTCGCAGGTCTGTAAGGGCATGGCACTTAGAACGCACAATGTTGCTAATACTACTGCCAGGGCAATCAGAATTTTTATTGATTTTACTTTTTCCACGTTAATCACCTCCTAAATTTTTCCATCCTATACTATCCAACATTTTTTTTATACACAAATGTTTTCTCTTCTTGCCCGTATTTAAATGTTTCTATTTTTGTCTATTAAATTATCTTATTGTGTAACAAAGCCGCAAAATATGAATAAGAGATCATTCTATACCATAGTCATAATTGCTCAATATCTAGGGGGTATAAATTCTAAGCACTAAACCCGAAATCCTAAACAAACTCTAATATCTAAACTCAAAATTCAAAACAAACCTTTATTTTGGAATTTTGGATTTGGAAATTGTTTAGGATTAAACCCTTTCAGGGTTTTCGGGGACGTGGGCAGAGCCCACGATGCTTAGGATTTAGGATTTACCACTCATAGCATTCATAAATCTTTTCTTTATTTGCTCTGGTGTCAATTTTATGTTTTTTAGTGTGGGGCTCTGCCCCACGATGCCCGGTTTTACTATTACATGAATGAATCTTGGTCCTTTACTATCACACAAACCCTCGATAGTTGACCTTAACTCCTTCTCGGTGTGCACTTTTTTTGTTTCCTTTATCCCTGCACATATCGCCATTAATTCCATGTCCACTTGTGAATAAGCATTCGTCAACTGGTCCCCTGTGCTTCCCAATGTGCCATTATCCAGACAAAAAACGGATATATTTTTGGGGCTTTCCGCTGCTATTGTGGGCAATACACTGGTTGCTAACAAACTTCCATCACCGTCGAGAACAACCGTTTCTCTTTTCGTTTTTAATGCCATGCCCAAGCCTATTGAAGACGCCTGACTATAACTGCCCAGCATGTAGAAGTTTAAATCTCTATCTTTGATGTCATACAATTCCTTGCTTGGTATGCCAATATTGGAGACAACCGCTTCTTCATCTAAATATTCTGCTATTGTTTTTATTGCATCGTATCTCGTCATCTCTGGTTCGTGAATCGTTTTTTTATATTCCAGGATAGTTTCCCTCTCTCGTTTTGGAAACCGCTCTGTGAGTTCAGCTTCTTCTTCTCCCTCTTTCTCCCATGTTTTTGGGGAAATCAATGCAACGTGAGTTCTATTATTTTCATACGCGTCGCAAATAATGTTGTCTATCAAGTTTATTTTGGAATTGTCCTCTATTACCGTGTAAGGAATATCAAATGCTTTTAACATCCTGGGTAGGTTTTTATTAAACGGTATTTGTGCAGGTATCTTTTCCCTATAAACACCTCTCCAACTCGTTATTATCGGCAAAGGCAGCTCGTAGGTTCTGGTGAGGGACATTAACGCATTCATGGAATTGCCCAAGCCAGAGCTTTGCATAACTATTGCGGGTTTTCCAAGAGCGAGATATGCACCAGCACATATTCCGATCCCATCTTCTTCCTTGTTTAGGGGGACCTCGTGAAAGTGTTGAGAAATAAGATAAAAAAGGTTTTTGGCTTTACCGCATGGCAATGTCGCTACAACATCTATTCCATTATCCCTCATTATTTCTATTATCTTCTCTTCTATTTCGCACATTTTATAGCTCATATAAATTCCCTTATTTGTATGTGTTTAACTAACCACAAGATTACACAGATTTTTACGAGAAAATATGAAGATGTAAGATATAATTAGTATTCTGCGTATAATATCATCTTCTTGTGTTAATCTCGTGGAATCTCGTGGGGGGTTTTTTTTTCACCTCAGCTAAACACATACCACCTTCCCTTAGTACAGGAACGGCATCATATTTGTCTATCTGGGAAACAAATTCAACATCCTTCTTATAGCCGATTTTACCTAGATATTTTGCAGTGTTACAGCGGCTAATGCACTCCTTCAAATACGCTTTGTTTATCTCTAATCCATCATTTAGACTGCTGTAAAGAGCCATTGCAACTGCAAGGTCTTCTGTTATTCCATGCTTGCTTCCCACAACCAATAAATTCGCACTCTTACCCTTATCTTCTAATCTGTGCTTAATGGCAGTTAAATTCAAGCTTGAGCATATGAGCGCACTTTCTATTTTGGTCAATAATTCAGTGCTATTAGTTGTTTTTAAGGCAATTTTCTCGATGTTCGATTGTTCAATATACCGGAGTAATTCAACGGGAGAATTACCAAGGTCAAAATCGGGCAACTTTACTCCGTTATGTTCCCCCGCCAGGATATATCCCTCTTTTCTTAATCCGAAAGCCGTTTCTTCTCTATTTACAGGTATCACCTCTTTTATGCCGTTTGCCAGAGCTGTAACGATTGTGCTCGATGCTCTTAACACATCAATGACCACAAGGATTTCCTCTATCTCTGTAACCCCTCTGCGTAGAATATTATCGCCGCCGATAGTAATTTTAAATTTAGAGTCTGCCAAGTGTATCACCTCTCAGTCCTCTTCTCAACGTTTCCAGTGGGATCACATCTTCTGGCTTTATATTTCCAAGGTTAACTTCAGGACTGAGATTAAGTATCAAATAAGCCTGCTGGCTCTTTTCCGGCGCTTCAAACATGATATTTCTCAATCCTATCCCTTCTGTGAGCTTCTTTACCATCTCTTCTTTTATCTTCCCTTCCTTATCATACACACCTATACCTTTTCCCGATTCCCTTGCCTCCATTATCACTTTTGTTGCTCCCGCATCCAGATCCCTTTTTGCTTCCTCTATTCGGTAATCTATCGTAAGCCTTGCATCTTCAAGTGGATCCTTCTTCCCTACCTCTGTAAATACCTCAAATCCCATATTTTTACATTTTCTTATTATTTCGCTTCTCGCTTCTCTGCTAATCCGTATAGAACCATCTGATATTTCAACGGAGCTGAGGCCAATCTGATGGGCATACTCAAAAAAATCATCTATTTTCCTCTGTAGGTATGCAATCTCAAACAGTGTCCCTCCATTGCTTACCAGGATGCTGTTGTCCGTATAGAGCTGTATCTTTCTTCTGACTACCTCTTCCGAACAGAGTCTATGCGTGCCCCAGCCCAGCTTAATTATATCTATATATTCGGATGCGTATTCCATCAAATCCTGCGCAGCACGATAACCCAAACCCTTATCCAGCACCATTGTAAGCCCTATATCTCTCGTTTTTTCCGTTCTATTTGCAATGTCTATTATTCCAAATGCCTTTCTTTTCATTGTATATAGTATGGCTTTTTTCTATTTAAGACACAGATTTACACGGATTTATGCAGATTTATTTATCCTTAAATTTCACCGCAGAGCACACGGAGAACGCAAAGGCACCAGAAAACCTAA
>QBUL01000141.1 GCA_013180605.1 Candidatus Methanophagaceae archaeon GoMg1
TAATCTGGTATGTACAGCGCACAATCTGAAGGTAATCTGGGGTAAGTTGGAGAGGAATGTGCCGATTATCAGTACGATTAGAATGTTAGTAGCTAATTCGGTATCAAAAGTAGGGAACTTTTTACGTGTTCACGCAATAATTAACTTTAAGTGTCCATGTTGATAATTAATTGGGGGACAGCCTCGTGTGAAAAAAAAATGGCCATCCGAAAATTTGCATACCCTCTTTCCTTAGAGCTTAGTGTCGAGTAGAACTCATAGCCCATCCCCTTGGCTTCATCACACATTGTTACCTGGCTGGATGCGAGGTTCCGTTCTGTGGTGGTGGATCTTCACCAAATGGATAGTATAGTTGCTCAGCACATTCATGTTCGCTTCGCTTTTTACCTTCATGTCTTTTTAGGTAAAAAAGTAAAGATATAATAGAAACATCTATGACACTTCCAAACGAGGTTAAAGCGAGGTTAGAAGAAGGAATTAATGAATGGCTTTTGAATTTTGATGAGATAGCAGAAGCAGGAATGATTTTTTTAGAGAAAATAGGGATAGAACCAAATCGTGAAACTTTGTTGGGTTATGCCGCAGGTGTATTGGACTCTATCGTTGGCAGTTTTATTCACGCTCAATACGATAGAGGAATGAATGTAGGGGAATATGAGGAAACGATCGAATTAATTAAAGGAAAAATTCCAGCGCTTGAACTTAAATTTAAAGACTTTTTGAGAGAAAAAGAACCAAAAAAAGATAGCATAGGTTCCTGACTGAAATATCCTGAAAAACATAAACTTGGTATTTTTAAAAAACCTTATCACAGCTTATTTCACATTCGCTTCGTTTTTTTTTTTGTAGAGAGGCGGACCCGCAATTGTTTTTGGCACTAAAAATTTTGCTTCTTTTTGGATTTAAAGCTCTATTTGCCTTTCTTTTTCTTCCGGTTTTGAATTGTTGGACAGCCTCTAGAAGAGGAAAAAAGGAAATGGAAAAATCATAAAAACGATTATTTTATAACCGGAGTTTCAGCGTTGTATAGGCTACAACCTAAAAAAACTTATCAGTTCATTGGTCGTTACAAAAAACAAAGCTTTGTCCGTTTTATTCTTGTTTTCACCTTGTGGCATATAGATGGGCTACAGGGGTATAAAGCGTTCGGCGGATTATAGTGGCTTAATGCTCCATAGATTGCGATTTATTAGAGAAAAGAAATATTGTAGCCTATAAAACTCATAATGTCAGGATATGAAACTCACTTCGCCGATCAGATAAATCGTTGCATCCAAATCATATCAAAATCTTTCCCAAATTTCACCTCTGTGGCTAACCTTCCGTACTGCTTAATGAGTTCTAAGGAAGGTTATAAACAAAGTTGCGCCTCTTTCAATAATGTTAGAGATAAGAACCTATTAAGCCAAGGATCATCGAACGTCCAAAGTGCGATTCAATAACCCCTATCGTCCTTTAGGTTGTCGTTTCTGTGACTTTTTCGCTCGTTTTTTACTGCTGGCTTTTATCTCGTGTGAACGAGAACCTTCCTTTTGTTTTTGTAGAGCTTCAAGTTGAGCCATACCGGGTCTTCCAAGCGCTTTGAGAAGAGCTACGGAATTTTGTTCATTCCATCTACCATACTTCGATGCCACGAGTTGTGCTAGTTCCTCATCAGTCCAGGGCGTCTTCCAGTAGAATCCTATTACCAGTGCTGCACTCTTTTTCAACTCTGCACTCTCCACCTTTCCATCCGTAAGCGAACCCTGTTGTTTAATAAAGTCAACCATGTCGGGATTAGGCTCTGGAAGTGGCTTTAACTCTCGGTTAATTATCGGTAAGCTCGAAATTGCCCAAGCCGCTTGACGTTGAACATCATACAACTGTGACTCTCTCCAGATTTCTAATAGACGCGAGATAACACCTGGATTATGCTCTGTACCCCAAGCTCTTATTTCACCCAACCAAGCAAAAGCCCAACAGGCTGCGAAATATGCATATGGCTCATCAGAATAGAGAATAGGAACAAGCTGGTCTCCCAGAGCGTTTAGTAGTTTTTTCGCATTAGTAACAACTTCTACCTCTTTGCGAATATCGCGGAATTCAAAGGCAATACTCATGACGGCCAACGCTCCTGCTGCCTTTTTGATTGGATTTTCGTTGACAAAGAAGGTTTTTATTTTCTCAACAAGTTGAGGAGTTAGATCTTGTGGTCTCATCCAATTAATCTGATCCAAAGTAATATCCGCGAGTGCGCTTCCTAATTCTACCAAATCCATGTTAGAACTAACATAAGCTTTTTGGACAACTTTTTGCAGTGTTTTTCCAAATTTACCTCTATAAAGAAGCTGGATAAGCATAGAGGGACCTACAGTCCTCCTTGCTATCCACTCTAGTCCCTCCTCTAATAAATCAGGGGGAATCTGAATTTCATCAAGAATACATTGGCTTAATAATAGTACTGGGTAATCTTTAGAATATTCGTGGCGAGCAGTAAGTGACTTTTTACAAAGATCAATTAAATGTTGAATAAGAGGTTGTACTTTTCTTCCAGCCAAGACGGCAGCCAGGGGGACAACTTCTTTCCAATACTCATCCGCCAAGTGAGGTTCAAGGATTGTTAATAGGGTGTCGTTATCAGTTCGATTTAGATAATATCCATCAACAACAGCTCGTGCTGCTAAGTACTCTTGGAAAGTCAGGTGCCGAAACTCATACATTGGATATAAAGTGCCCTGCTCAATTTCATGCCCACTCAAAATCATAAGGCTGCTACGACGCTCGACACACTGTATGAACTCAGGCACACTGAGTTTGGCATAGCCGAGCACCTCTGGCATCTGTTTTCGGGCTGAAATCAGAAGATCCTCGAGTCGCCTCAATGAGATTCTTTGTACGCCCTCCTTCATCATTATAAACGCCACAAACGCTAACTGTGGGATTGCTTCTTCCTGATCAATGGGCTCATATCCTTCCACATTCCAGGTCATCAATAGCACTTCTATGGCTTTTCCATACAGTACGCTTCGCCGAGTGGGGAGCTGACCTACCCATCGCTTAACCAACAAGAGTGTGGTTAGCAACAAGGGATTTTTGGCCAGTTGCCGCACACGATCAGAATCACAGATAGTCTTCGCCAGCTTCTCTGCCTCTGAACGCACTTCCGCGCTATCACCAACCACTTCTTTGTGCCATGCTAACGTCAAGCGTGTAATATCCTCCTCATTGAAGTCGGCTACCTTATAGTGTTCACAATGCACACTCAACGCCCCACCAACTATTCTAAATCCGGCTTCACGAGATGTAACGACGATGCTTGCAGTAGGATAAGTGGCTAAGAAGGTGCGTAATTGATTGATGAAGGAGACACGAGCACCTTCATCTGAGACTTCGTCAAGACCATCGACTAAAATTAGAGCATTACCACTCCGAAGTGCGCGATTCACTATATACACAAAAGCTTCTGCAAGGTCGCTCATCTCGGCCCTTTGCGGAATTGCACGGAGGATGTCACTAATCGGTGATTTTACCAGATTACCAAGTTGCCGACAGCGAATAAAGAGCGGCAGCCAGGAACGGTCTGGAAGATTATCATCAATCAATCTGCGTCTATCCGGGAATGCATACGCAATAGCTAATCTTTTAAGAAGCGTGGTTTTCCCCCCTCCTGGCGCAGCAAGAATTGCTAGCCGTGAATACTCAGAAAGCACCGTGCCAACGGGTTGTCGTTCCTTCTGGTCAGCTTTTGGTTTATCCCCCCCCGAGGATAAAGAAGGATCTCGGCCATATTCGCTGGACGGTTCAAGGTACAAAGGTACAAAGATATTTTCAAGGTTGAGGTGACGAGAGCCAACTTCCTGATCTGCGGGTAGTCCTTCCAACGTAATCTCGCCACATTCTCCTGCCAAGTAATCAAGATATTTTGTTTTAGTTTGACGAATTTGATTTTCAGAAATTGGCGGTGCGGCAAGTGGCGGTAAATAGGTCAAAGAATGAAAGATTCCTCCAACTGACTTATCAGATTGGATTATGTTGGTGGCTAAAGCGGGAGCAATTGCTTCGCCATCAGCGTGAATCAGAGCAAAATGGGTTCTTTGCTTGTTCTGCGTGAAATAGACCACCCAAATCCAGCCCATGTCATGAGCTATGAGCTCACACGCTGCTTCAGGTACTAAGTCAACGGGTTGTTCTGCCGCACAACGGCCAGCCCGCTCCATGGCTTTCTCGAGTGATACGATGATGTGACCATTAATCAACTCTTCTATAATCCGATATCCATCAAGAAGTATGACACGATTACCGCCAGCATCCTTCTCTTGCTCTATTGCTGTTTCTTTGAAACCTGCGAGAGAGATAAAGTAACCTATTGTTTGGATCTTGGGGTCTTTGCGTTTCTCAGCATCCAATGTGCCGACAAACTTATTTATTGCATCTCCACCAGTTTCAGCCTTCGTCGCTTTACATTCAGCAATCACGTGCCTTGATTCTGTTCGATGTACAGCCTCAACATCTACCTCCCGTCCAGTTTTGTGAATATTTAGCCGAACTTGGTCGTATCCCAGAGCTAGAAACAGATCACTCATAAGCCTACCGAAAAGATCACCGCGCTTATTGGGTTCTGCTTCTAAGATTCTGATGTTAGAGATCGTTGACATTTTTAAACCCTTCCTTCTATCTTTTCTTTTGGTCACTCTGTGCAACAGCCGTGTTCATGGCACAATTTCACTTCTCTTTGGTATATCCATACTTTGATTATGTTAGTATCATGGCCATAGAGTATATAAAGTTCCCCCTTTATGTCGCAGTAATTGTTTAAAATAAAATTGCTAGTACGGCGTATCTGCACTATTCGCAGGTTTACAGTGCTTATAGCAAATGGGTAAGATTTTATCTACTAGCACCGCAGATTGGTGACGTTACAACACAGAGTTCCAAATCCCGCTAACGGTAGAACCACTTAAAATTTAATTAAGACTACTCGTGAGGGCGCAAACCACGAGAAAATGTGAAGATGCAAGATGCAAGTCAAACCTGTATCCTGTATCCGACATCATTTTCTTGTGTCAATCTTGTACGTAGAACAACAAGTTTTTAATCACGCTCCCTGCTCTTTTTCTCTCTATAACCTGAATACCTTTTACATATCTTACCGCATCAACCGTCCAAATAAGCTGTTCAGCCCTTTCCTGCGCCGCTTAGCCATCACATCTTCCCATTCTTCCACCGCTTTTGCCTCTCTGTCTCCTGTATATCACCTGCTTCGGATTTATCCTTCAACTTGTCCAGTTCGCCGTAGCCCAACCACGCTCCGTTACAGTTGAGACAGACGTCTATTTCCACGTCTTCCGCATATTCTAAGTCCATCAACCCGTATTTTGTCCGGTCTGTCACGTGTCGAAAAAACTTTTATCCGTTTTAATTAGATCGTATAATCAAACTATGGAACAAAGAACGATTATCCAAACTAAAATATCCCTAATCCATGGTGATATAACCAAGCAAGAGACAGATGCCATAGTCAATGCTGCTAATCCTTCCTTGATGGGCGGGGGCGGAGTAGATGGGGCAATCCATCGAGCAGGTGGAAAAGCTATTTTGGAAGAGTGTAAAGAACTCGTTTCAAAGCAGGGAAGGTTACCGACTGGAAAAGCGGTAATAACCACAGGTGGAAATCTAAAAGCAAAATATGTGATTCATACAGTTGGTCCATTCTGGCAAGGAGGGACAAAGAGCGAAGCCGAACTTTTAACCCGTGCCTATCAAGAAAGCTTGAAATTGGCAATAAAGCATAAATTGAGTAGTATCTCCTTCCCTTCTATAAGCACTGGTGCCTATGGCTATCCGGTCGAGGAGGCATCGAGAGTGGCAATAAAGGCAGTGGTTTCACTTTTGAGAAAAGAAGCAACCTCACTCGAAGAAGTGGTGTTTGTTCTTTTTGATTCAAGAACCTATAAACACTACCGCTCTGCTTTGGAAGAAATATCATAGGAATACAATGCTGCAATATCTGAGGTTTTTCACCTCATCAACCGCCCAAATAAACCACTCAGCCCCTTTCCCCGCCGCTTAGCCATCATATCTTCCCACTCTTCTACGGCTTTTGCATCTTTATCGCCCTTGTAACCCGCTTCGGATTTATCCTTCAACTTATCCAACTCGCCGTAGTCCAACCACGCACCATTACAGTTAAGGCAAACGTCTATCTCTACGTCTTCTGCATATTCTAAATCCATCAACCCACCGCAACGGGGGCAGACCAGTTTACTATCGCTTTGCGTGCCGATATGCTTCGTCAGATAATCAGCGAGTTTTCGGTCTCCAAGTATCTTTTTGAGTTCGTTATTGTCAAACCATGTTCCATGACACTTGGGGCAGATATCTATGATAACGTTGGGACCCAGTACGTCCACTTCCTCCTTCTTCATCGTCACCCAGCATCTTGGACATTCTAAGGTTTTGTCCTTCTGTTTCTTGTTTTGCATAGTACGTTTCATAAATAATAGCACGCGGTACTAATAAAGTAATTGTAGTTGGCGAGATATGGTATAGCTAAGCCGACTACAATAAATTGTTGGCACCGGTTAACTAACGCAGATTGACATAGATAAGACGAGAAGAGCAATGCCAAAGGCGTTAGAGATATCCTTCCCTACCAGCCCCGCCGTAATTGCTCAATATCTTGGGGGTATACATTCTAAGCACTAAAGAGGATTTTGAAAAAATTCCCGGTTGGGTTTTGGTGCAAAGGAAGAAAGGTACAGAGATTCACAGGCGAGGTGATAATTTCTATCTCTGCAAGGTCAGTAGAGTTTGGGATAAGAAGCTTAAGATATCGCGGAAGATTACCGGCGAGTATCTAGGCAAGATAACAAAGGAAGGTATCGTTCCACTGAAGCAAAAGCAGCTCCTTGCGGCTTTTAAGCATGTGGCTGTTAAGGAGTACGGGGCGTCAAGTTATCTGAGGGCAATCGCAGCGGATATAGAAGAGAGCGAATCATTGCCGGCAATCCCGTGTCTGCGCTGCACAGAAGAGCGAGATTTATCTGTGGTGCATGTATCTTATCCTTGTTGTAGTCCTTCTCTGCCTGATTGATGCTCATAGAACGTGAGAACATGGAACTCAGGTCATATACCAGATGTTTGCTCATATCTGCAAGTTCCACGAACAGGACATTCTGACCAGCTCGATTTACGTTCGGTTTAGTATCGTCGGCGTTGTATAGTTTCCCCCATGCATCTTTCGCACGTTTTAATGGAACATTGCCAGAAGCACGCACCATAGCAAGAGCACAGATTTCCTCTCAGTGGTCAGGAAAACTCTCTTTCAACATTTATGGAAAATAAAGAAAGTTCTGGAAAAAGAGGGAATACCGTTTCCATTCCCACAGCACGAGTTGTGGTTTAATAATGAGCTCAGAAGTCGTGAGAGTAAAGCAGAGCAGAGTAGCGTGAAGCGAAAGAAACAAAAAAGGAGGAAATTATTTCCTCCTTATCAGCATTAAATATGCCACGGCGAGCAGCCCTGCGATAGCGAATCCCGCTTCGAATCCCGGTGGTGTTGGACTTGGCGTTGGTGTTTCTTCTTTTTCCTCTTGAAGATACGTTTCAAGCGCTGCTTTACACTCTTCTTCTGTCTCAAAGGTATGCAAGCCTTTGTACATATACAAGCCGCAGAATTCATCCTGCTGGCATTTTACACTTTGTTCATCGAAATACCATAATGTTTTACATTCTTCTGTCACATTTTTAGTTGGTGTAGGTGTTGGTTCCGAATATTTAACAAGGAAGGCATCAGTCCCATTAGCAACGGAAGAGATAATTTCGCCTGCTAAATACACACTGTCTCCTGTTGTTGCGATTGCACGTCCTCTACCACAACCTCGAGGAAAAGCTCGCCCATGGAGACCCCTTGTTATGTTCCAGATAAGTTTTCCCTCATGGTCATACTTATTGAGGAAGATACAGTCAAAAAAATGAATCCCTACCCACTTGCCGCCCGCTAAGTACACACTGTCCTTTGACGTTGCTGTTGCCATGCCGGATGTACCAATTCCTCTGCATGTAATGTTCCAGATAAAGTTTCCATCTTCGTCGTATTTGTTGAGGAATGCACCGTGAGCATCACTGCCGGCTAAATACACACTGTCTTCTGATGTTGCAATTGCTCCTCCTTCTGCAAGTATCCCTCCGCATGTAATGTTCCAGATAAGGTTTCCATCTTCGTCGTATTTGTTGAGGAATGCACCGTCATTTTCGCCTGCCAGGTACACAGCACCGTCTCCTGTTGCAGTTGCTCTCCCCTCTGCAACTATTCCTCCCCATGTGGTGTTCCAGATAAGATTGCCATCTTTGTCGTATTTGTTGAGGAATGCACCGTCATTTCCGCCTGCCAGGTACACACTGTCTCCTGATGTTGCAGTTGCCCAGCCATGTGTACATATTCCTCCCCATGTTATATTCCAGATAAGATTGCCATCTTTGTCATATTTGTTGAGGAATGCACCGCGAGTATCACCTGCCAGGTACACATTGTCTCCTAATGTTGCAATTGCACGCCCTTCATCCAAATATGTACCCCATGTTATGTTCCAGAGAAGGTTGCCCTCTTTGTCATATTTGTTGAGGAATGCACCGTGAGCATCACTGCCTGCTAAATACACACTATCTCCTGTTATTGCCATTGCACATCCCTCATCTTCTCCTGCTCCTCCCCATGTTATATTCCACATCTCTACCGGCTGAGCGCCTACCGGAGTAGGAATTACGGAAAGAACAGAAATTGCTAAAATCGCTGCCAGAACAATCATACATATTTTCTCACTTTTTGTTTTCATAACTATTTCCTCCTTCTCAAAACTAAATATGCCACTGCGAGTACTCCTGCAATAGCGAATCCCGCCTCGAATCCCGGTGGTGTTGGACTTGGCGTTGGTGTTACAGCGGGAGTTGGTGTCGGAGTCGGCAGTGTTGGCGTCACAGTCGGTATGGGTGTAGGCGTCAGCGTTGGTGTTGATTCCGAAAATTTAACCAGCAAGGCATCGCTCTTATTAGCAACGGAAGAGACACCACTGCCTGCTAAATACACGCTGTCTCCTGATGTTGCAATTGCATTTCCAAAATCCCAACCTGTACCCCAAGTTATATTCCAGATAAGGTTTCCAGCACTATCGTATTTATCGAGGAAAGCTTTGCGACCTGGGGCGCTACCTGCTAAATACACATTGTCTCCTGCTGTCGCGATTGCCTTTCCCTCTGTAAATCCTCTTCCCGTTATGTTCCAGATGAGATTTAGCTCTCTATCGTATTTGTTGAGGAAAGCTTTGTCACCTGGAGTGCCTGGGGCGGTACCTGTTACATACACACTGTCTCCTGATGTTGCTGCTGCCTCAGCCGAATACCCTATTCCTCCCCATGTTAGGCTCCAGGCAAGATTTCCAGCACTATCGTATTTGTTGAGGAAGTTGCTAGAAGTAGCGTTGGAATATAGAGGCGGCATCGTGTCGCCTGCCAAGTACACGTAGTCTCCTGCTGCCGCCATTGCAGATCCTTCATTTATTAAACTCGTATCGCCCCAAGTTATATTCCAGAGAAGGTTTCCATCGCTATCGTATTTATTGAGGAAGGCTTTCTCAGTAACGTTGAACAGGACCTCTAAGCCAGTACCAGTAACGTTTGAGTATACACTGCCTGCCATGTACACGCTGTCGCCTGCTGTCGAGATTGCAGATGCCGAATAAAAACCTGCCCCTCCCCATGTTGCGTTCCAGAGAAGGTTTCCATCATTGTCATATTTGTTGAGGAAGACATCCATATTTTCGTTTGAGAATATACGGCGGCCTGCCAGATACACACTGTCTCCTATTGTTGCGATTGCTGTTCCCTCCTCATTAGCAGGTCCTCCCCATGTTACGTTCCACACCTCTACTGGCTGAGCGCTTACCGGAGTAAGAATTACCGAAAAAGCGGAAATCGCTAAAATCACCGTCAGAACTACCAAGCATATTTTCTCGTTTTTGGTTTTCATTTTTTTCTCGTTGTCTACTTAAGGCAGAGGGGATATTTAAAGTTTCTTGAAAGTGAATTTTTATTGGGGGTATAGAAGGCATATTATCTCTTTGGTAAAGCTTCCTTTTTGTTCTTTTTGAAAGAAAGGTTTTATAAAGTCTGTTTGACTTTACTTAACACAGACAAAAATATTTTAGATGACCACCGAGAAGCTTATATGTACCCTCCACATAAACTATAAAAGATGAGGTGTGAGAGATGAAAAGGGATGCGAAAGGGATAGTAGTGATTATGGGATTGGTATTAGTTGTTCTAGTTGCATGTGCATCGGTAGCCTTAGCACCAACGCCAACGCCAACGCCAACACCAACGCCAACACCAACACCAACGCCAGGGTCTATCTCAACATCTTCTTCGCCATCTGGTGCAGATATATCACTTGATGGCAGACCTATAAACGCAATAACACCCCACACGATTAATGATGTCTCCCCTGGCACCCATACAATAAAACTCTCCCTTGATGGTTATCAGGAATGGTCAACAACTGTACCAGTAACGGCTGGCAGTACTTCCCACATACATGCAACGTTGACTCCAATTCCCACACCAACACCAAAACCACCAGCAACAGGGTCTATCTCAGTTACTTCTGTACCCTCCTGTGCAACGATAGGACTAGAAACTCCCAGTGGCCCGCTTGTTGGCCCGGTATTCCGAACACCCTACACGTTTACTAAGATAGAGGCGGGTATTTCCAAAATAACACTCTCTCTTGAAGGTTATCGGGATTGGGGACCAAAAAATGTGAACGTAGTAGCTGGCCAAACAACATACGAACATGCAACATTGAGTCGAAAAGAGACAACAGGTTCTATCGAAGTCACTTCTTCTCCGTCCGATGCAAATGTGTACTTAGATAATACATACAAAGGAATAACGCCACTTACAATTACTGATGTATCCCACGGGCACCATCACCTTGAACTCACACATACAGGTTATCAGAACTGGTTTAGGGACGTAGAAGTAGCAGTTGGCGAGACGCCATCGGTATCAGCAACATTGACTCCAGCGCCTCCCGCGACAGGTTCTATCTCTGTCTCTTCTTCACCATCTGGTGCGAATATATATTTGGATGATACATACAAAGGAAGAACACCAGAAACAATTACTCATGTATCCTCTGGCTCCCATACTATTAAGCTTAAACATGACGGGTATTATGATTGGTCAACATGTATAGATGTAACAGCAGGTAGCACTTCATACGTATCTGCGTCATTGACTCCAATTCCTTATCCAACAACAGGTTTTGTCTCTGTCTCTTCTTCACCTTCTGGTGCATATATTTACCTGGATGGTTCTTATAAGGGCACGACACCAAGGACATTATCCGGCGTTTCACCGGGAGCTCATATGATCGAATTAGACCACAGTGGATACTATGACTGGACAAAAACTGTTAGGGTAGCGGCGGGAAGCACATCATACGTATCTCCTGCATTGACTCCAAATCCTTCACCAACAACAGGTTTTATCTCTGTCTCTTCTTCACCTTCCGGTGCATATATTTATCTGGATGGTGCATATCAGGGAATAACGCCTCATACAATTGTTTCGGTTGCTCCCGCGCATCACACAGTTTCACTCGACCTTTCAGGTTATCAGCATTACGAAACAGGTGTGGGCGTAACAGCAGGAGGGACTTCTTATGTTTCAGCATCATTGGTTCCAACCCACGCGCCAACACCAATACCTACACCGACCCCCACACCAGCACCAGGCACTATCTCCGTGTCTTCTTCACCATCCGGCGCAAATGTATACTTAGATGATGCATACAAAGGTATAACGCCCCTTACGATTACTGATGTATCCCCGGGTACACATACGATTGAAGTAAAACTTGAAGGTTATCAGGATTGGTCAACAAGCGTGCAAATAACCGCAGGCGGCACTGCATCCGTACCAGCGTCATTGACTCGGACTCCAACGCCTACACCCACACCAAAAACTCCAACAACTGTTTTGGGTGTTATAGTTGCGTTGATTATAAGTGGCATTATTGCTGTCACAAAAAGGAGAGAGAGCAAGTAAAAGTTCCTTGCCTTCTCGTGGTTTCGTGACGAGTTGTAAGAACTAAAAAATTATGAGGTAATATAAAAAGGTGATGAAAAGAAAAAACGTAGTTGGATTAGTAGCGGTAGTAGCAATCGTAGTGATAGCGTTGTTTACAGGATGCATTGAGGAAGAAGCACCTGTATCCACGCCTACACCAGGCTCTACACCTACTACGGTAGTAACACCAGGTCCAAGTCCCTCGCCTTCTTTTACGCCGATAGGTTGGGGTACCAGTGGAGAATGCATATGTCCAAATTGCGGATATACCATGCCACACGAAAGAGAAGTTCCGTGCACCGAGATGACTTGCCCGAAATGTGGAGCCAAAATGATAAGGCGGAGTCCTAAATCTTAAATAGAATGAGTTTATACTTTATAATAGGAAATAGTTTTATTAATGAACACTTTCCTTATTCTTACAATGAAAAGCAAATTGAAATGCCCAAAATGTGGATATGAATTTGAATATAAATGGATTCCTGGAGTTTCGTTTACGTCGATTAAACTGGGGAAGAAAAGATATATGCGTTGTCCAGAATGTAGGAAGTTTTCTTTGTTTAATATTTGGGACACAAGGATAAAAGATAAGAAAAAATGAATCTACCGACTAAAAAAGCACTTGCAGAGAAATTAGAGGGATTTACAGAGAAAGAATGTAAAATGACTATTAGAAAATGATTTTTTAAATTTTTTACCTCCTAAAATTTATGAAGCTAAAAGGTATATAAAAGCTTACCGATTTATTGCTATTTAATTATGCCCATAGCTCTGCCTTCTTTTCCCTCATGGGCAACCTCTCCTGCATAGGCCATGGCAATGGGAATAATCATTCCCGCAGCCAGACCATGCAATAATCGTACTGCTGTGAGCGTATAGACATTATGGGCTAGGAGATAAAGGAGGGAAATCACTGCAAGAAGCACCAGCCCTGAAGCGATAAAAATCTTTCTTCCATATTTATCTGATAATCCACCCATAACTGGCCTAATAATCGCACGGGAAATAGCATAGCCTGAAAATATCATGCCCATCCAAAAACCAGTTGCTCTAAGATCTTTTGCTATGGTTGGCAATACAGGAGAAATTATACTTAACCCTAATATCGCAGCAATTATAGTGAAGTACAGGGTAAACAAAGTCCGTTTTTCCATTACTTTACCGTGAATTCACAATCAACCTTAATATTTTCTGCATAGTATTCCTGAAGATGTCCCAGAATTCGTCGTAGGTTATGTTGCTGGTCAGATAAGGGGTTAGCACACAAGATCGCAGCACAAAAACACTCCCTAACTTGTCCCACTCTGTAGCAGGAAGGTCCAGTTGAGCTATGAATGCTTTTGGCGCATTGCCATAGTTATCGAAATCGAGGTCCGTCTTTGAGGTGATGAAGTCATCGGAATAGACAGGACCGGACTTATAAGAACACTGGTCATAGATTTTTTGGTTGAGTTCGTCCATTGCTTCAAGACTCATATTGGCTACCTCGTTAAACGCAAAGGCCACGATGTTAAAGTCCGGCTTTGTCAAGGGTGCTACCCTAAATTTCTTACCGTTAACTTCAAAATATTCCGCAGAAAGCAGAGAATTATAAAATTTGCTCGCCCCTTCTATGCTTTTGCCAATAAGCCGTCCATAACCCGTGATGTTGAGCGGGACTACACGATGAGCCACCCACACTGCAGCCGCGGCTGCTCCCGATTTTGAGCCTTCCATAATATAACTGCCAAGAAGCATGGGGTTCTCTTCGGTCTCTTCAAAGACATAAGCAGCGAAATAAGAAATGAGGTCGAGTACGCGTTTATCTTTCATGACGACGGCACCGACTGCATAGGGAACATAGCCCATCTTATGCGGGTCGATAGTAATTGAATCCGCTTCGGGCATCGCCTTATAAGCGTCATAAACGTCTTTACTGGGCCAGTCAATTTCTTTATGAAGAATGCCCTGGTCGTGCAGCGTCTGTTTTAGAGCGTCAAAGCTCATAAACTGGTCGTTTTCGTCCAGGAAGATGGTGCGTGTATAACCCCCGTACGCCGCATCAACGTGAATGTAAAATGAGATGTCATCCTTTTCATACTCTTTCCGTAGCTTGACAATTTCGTGCACCTCATCCACTGCACCCTCTTCGGTGGTTCCCGCTACCGCTACCACGCCCAAAATGGGTGTCTTCTCACTGATGAGCTGGTCAATAGTTTCCTTAAGGTGTTTGACGTCCATACGGTAGTTGTCTTTGACCTGAATGCTGATCATGTTTTCTTGACCGATGCCGAGCACGTCCACTGCCTTTGTCCATGAGTAATGTTTGGACTGGGGCACCAGAAGCTTACCCAGCTTGCCACTCTGTACTCCCATGCCTCGTGCAGTGTGCTCGCGAACTGCTTCCCACACTCCTTCGGCTTTAACCTTATCCACGAGGTCTAAAATCAGATTGGTTGGCATATTCAGGAGCTGCCAGTCATCCAAACCCTTGACCAGCTCCGGTTTTACCTCTTTAATGGCAAGCGGGACAGATTTTAAGTTTCTTGCAACCCAAAGGCTCTCATAATTCGCAATAGTACCATCCGTGGTGACGTGACCCCAGGCTTTTTCAGGGTCATACCCCATCATTTTTGCCAACTGTCTTCCTACCTCAATCTCGAGCGCAGTTGTTGCCGGTGAACCTTCATAGGCGCAATTGTTCGGGTTGTAAAGAATGGTTGCCATATAAGCTAAATTGGCAGCCATCAGGGTATCGGCGTTCATGTGTCCCAGATAGCGTGCCGAGAACCAGGGCATGGAGCTGGTTTTGAGCTTCGAGGAAAGCTCAAGCAGAGCGTTAGTGGTTCTCTGCAGAGTTGCTTCAAAATCTTCTTCATGTTGTTCTCTCAAACTTACGACCGGTGCATCTTCAGGATGGAAGTCTCTGCGCCAGTGGATGTGCTCGTCCATCAAAAAATTCAAGGTCTCCTTAAAATATTTATGGTTCTCCGACTTCGGACCCAGAAACAGTGCATCCACATTTACTTTCTCCACAATCTTATCGTCTTTTTTTTCCATTTTTTCTGCCTCTTTTTTACTTTTTGCTGATTTGCCAACTTGCTTTCTTAAAGTGATATAGGATCAACGGAATAAGCACTATGATGAGTAGCCCCAAGCCCAAAAAAGTCACATAAAGGGGGGCATTACCAATGGCAAGTTGCTTGGGTGGGAAAAAGCTGACAATCATTGTAAACAGCACGGTTAATAGCCCTAAACATCCTACAATCCACATTCCTGCTTTACCACCCGGGATTTTGTAGGCTCGGGGGACATCCGGTTTAGTGTAACGCAAGCGAATGGCAGCCAGGAACATCATGGCGTACATGGTAAGGTAGACCAATATCGTGAGAGCAAGCAACATCCAGAAGGCATCGTTTACGCCGGGCACCAATGTAAATAGCAGTCCAAACACGGAGACCAAGGATGCCTGAACAATGAGTAGATTTTTCGGCATGCCATTTTCATTCACTTTTTGAAGTGATGGAGGGAGATTCCCACTTTTGGCGGTAACCAGCAAGCCCTTGACTGGACCCACAATCCATGTGCTGATTTGCCCTATCGCACCAAATGCGAACAATAGGGCAATGATGGGAACAAGCCAGTGCAGGTGGAACGCAGCAAAAAAGGCGGTAAGCGCCTCCAAAATGCCAGCAATCAAGCTAATGTGTTTTTGTGGTACTGCGATAGCAACTGCCATCGCACCAAAAAGATTAATGATTAATAAAATAATTACTGCAGTGAAGATGGCAATTGGATAGTTGCGCTGCGGATTTTCAACTTCATTGGCGTGCCCCGCGGATACTTCGATGCCCATGAAGACGAAGATGAAACCCGCGAGCAAGACGATACTGCTGATACTGCTTATATCAGGAATCAAACTCGCTGCACTCAAAGATAAATCAATTTGTACAGGATCTCCTGATAGCAGATACAAGACACCGAAGCCGATAATCAAAATCCCTGGAATTAAGACACCGCTGATAAAGCACACCGTACTTATCCTACCAGACGTCTTCATCCCACGAAGATTGAAATATGTTGCCCCCCAATACACCGCCAGGATGACGAAGAGTATGAATAACTTATTTCCAGCCAGCGAAGGGTTGAACACGAAGGCCAGCGAACCCGCGATAAAGGCAAGTACTGTGACCATTCCGATCACCATTTGAAACCACTGTAGCCAGATGGCAGTAAACCCCCAGCGTTCTCCAAAGGCTTCTTTGACCCACACGTAGACGCCTCCTTGTTGTGGCCAACCCGTTGCCAGTTCAGCAGAAACCAGGGCAGCCGGTATTAAATAGAGCACAAGTGCAATGAGGACAAAAAAAATCATATTCAAACCCGTTTCCGCCATCATCGGCAGGTTGCGCACACTCACCATAATCGCGCAAGTGATCATGATAAGTGTGAACATATTGATTTTGTGCGGGGGCGCCGATGTTTTGTCAGTCATTCTATCTTCCTTTGGTGACATTAATTATAGGGATATATAAAACTTTCGGTGGCTGAACTTTCTAATGAAATCACTATATCCTTGAATTTCGCCGCGGAGAACGCAAAGGCATCAGAAAACTCAGCAAGTGTTGAAACAATCTTAAAACTCTGCCTACTCTGCGCTCTCCGCGGTGACAAGTCAAAATTTAATTTTTTTCTTTATCCTTCTTGGCAGTCTTTTGACTCTTGGCATATTCTGCTCATAATGTATTCTTAAAGAGGGAATGGTGTATTTAAAGTACTTTGTCAGAACAATTGTAGCCATAACACTTTTTTTTAAAATGCTTTTTTCTTTCCCTACAACAAAATTCCTTCTTTTGACTATATTGGTAAGAAAGTCTTCAACGTCATCGGCACGCGAACAGGTAACAACATTCCCTAAGTCATTAAGCATATGCCCATCGGTTCCGCCAGTGATGCCCTTTTCACGCTCCAAAGCCAGCTTCACAGCCTTCACGTTAAGTTTTCTCACCATGCCGCCACAAATAACTTCAATACCATCAAAATGCTCCATTATATCCTGATTAAGATACTCATTGTCTATACATTTCTGAAGACCTTTGTTGAATAGCAAATATCCATAAGGATGCGCCGCAACAGTTAAGCAATTGTAATTATCCGTCTTTTCAACGATATCCTGTGTCGTTAGCCTTGTTGCGAGATGGGGACTTTTCCTCTTTTTTCCCTTTACATATTTTTCATAAAACTCTTTCATCTCAGAAATCGTATAAAAATAAATAAGTATATGT
>QBUL01000185.1 GCA_013180605.1 Candidatus Methanophagaceae archaeon GoMg1
TCACTATGATATACCTTCGATTGGGTCACTTAAAGTTCCAACTACCCACATGAAACAGCGAAGAGCCAAATAAACTAATTCACTTTAAAGGAGAAATAGAAATATATACAAGAGATGTTACAATAAAAAGAGCAGAGGAAGCTATTGAAACTGTTAGAAAGCTTATTAAAAAGATTCATGAACTGGATGATTCATCTTATCCTCAATTTATAGATAGAACACATTCTACACGGTAATTGTAATTAGAGAGGGGTGAAAAATGCTCGAAAAATATCTCGGCAAAGTTGTAGATAGAAAGGATCTGAACGCAGAAGAAGCAGAGAGCGCAATGCGAACGATAATGAGCGGAGAAGCCGGTAATATACAAACCGCTGCTTTTTTAGCTTCTTTACGGATGAAAGGCGAGACAGAAGAAGAAATAGCGGCTTTCGCAAGGGTTATGCGAGACCTCGCATTGAAAATCAACCCGAAAGTGGAAAAGAGCGTGGACGTTTGCGGGACAGGCGGCGATGCGATAAAAACGTTCAATATCTCCACTACTGCGGCTTTCATCACTGCTTGCGTGGTTCCCGTAGCGAAACATGGTAACAGGTCAGTAACGTCAAAATGTGGTAGCGCAGATGTAATAGAGGAATTAGGCGTGAATTTGGCTTTGCCCCCGCGCAGGATAGAAGAATGTATCGAAAAAGTGGGCATTGGGTTCATGTTCGCGCCGCTGCACCATCAAGCGATGAAGAACGTGATGGAAGTGCGGCAGAAGCTGGGGATGAGGACGGTTTTTAATATCCTGGGTCCGTTAACGAATCCCGCAAATGCAACGCATCAGCTCATTGGCGTTTATGATGCCTCGGTTACTGAGAAGATAGCGAAAGTACTTCGGATTTTAGGTCTGAAGAAGGCGCTGGTGGTGCATGGAGACCCTGGAGTGGATGAGGTTTCTGTATGCGGGAAGACAAAAGTATCGCAATTGAGTAACGGAGAGATAAGGACGTATTTTATAAAACCGGTGGATTTTGGTGTGGAAATGGCTTCGCTAGGCGAAATTGCGGGTGGCGATAGGAAAGCAAGTGCGAGAATATTGCGGGATGTTTTGAGTTGCAAGGAAGAAGGAGCGAAACGGGACGTTGTGTTACTGAATGCCGCAGCGGCTATTTTCGCCGCTGATGAAGCAGGAAGCATTGGAGATGGATTTGAAATTGCGAGGGATGTGTTAGAAAGTGGGCAGGCAGCAGAGAAGCTGGAGGAGTTCGTCAGATTTGCGAAGTAAAAAATCCTGAAGAGTAATTTCAGGGATGTAGGCAGTTTTCATTTATATACTTCGAGAATAATACCTAAAGAATGTAATGTTAAAAGTCAAAGAGGGAGAATTGATGACACTTGTTAACAAAGGATCCGTGAAAGATATTTATGGTACAGAAAAGATAGACGAAATAGAGTTTGAATTTACAGATAGGATATCTGTTTTTGACAAACCCACACCTAATCTAATCCCTAAAAAAGGTGAATCAATATGTAGAATGGCAACTTTTTGGCTAAAAAAAGCAGAGGAAATGGGTATTCATACTCATTTCATAAAACAGGTCAGTGATGCTAGAATAAGGATTAAAAGGGTGAATGTTATTAAAGACTATGATAGGATAAACAAACACACAAAAAAGTATCTTATCCCCTTAGAGTTTATTTGTCGTCATTACATAGCAGGATCACTTTATGACAGAATTAAAGAGGGAAAAATAGACTATAAAAAGCTTGGGTTTAAGTCCATGCCCGAATATGGTGAAAGATTACATGAGCCCTTTTTTGATTTATCCACGAAGGTAGAAAAGTTTGATAGGATTATCTCAGAGAAAGAAGCGCTTTCTATTTCAAGTTTAGAAAAAAACCAGCTCGAAGAGATATTTGAATGTATACTTAGACTTGACAAGGAGATAAAAAGAAGAGTTGAAAGAGGGGGTTTAATACATGTGGACGGGAAAAAAGAGTTTGCATTTGATAGTGATAGAAATCTAATGTTGGTGGATGTATTTGGAACAGCCGATGAAGATAGGTTTTGGGACATGGAAAAATATGAAGAAGGAGAATGTATAGAATTATCAAAGGAATTTGTAAGGCAAATATATAGACGGAATGGATATAAAGACTCTCTTTATCAATCTCGGGAAAAAGGCTATCCGGAGCCCAAAATACCTTCTCTTTCTAATGATGACATTAAAAAAATATCAAATATTTACATAAACTTAGCTCAAAGAATAACGGGCGGCAAGGGATTAAACCTTTAACATCTCAATTAATGTCAAGGCGTGAAATGCACCACAATAAATCACAAAAACTCTGAGCGTTGATCTTTGATGAATAATCGTGTGAAACACCCCCTATATGCCAAGAAAAGGAGCCAGCACGAAATGCGCAGCATCCACAAAAAAAAAACGACTCTCTTTGACCGCCTCAGGCTTCTTCGAGACGGGGCTCCAGCACCTCTTTTAGGATGCTTTCCTGCTCCTCGGGGTCTGCTTTAGCAGGAATCATGCCCACCTTGTGAGGAGCCATCCCGATAGACTTGGGGAACGCCCTAACCCTGTTTTCGCTGTGTTTAATCCCTGTTAGCTCTTCGATCTTAGCCATAGCTTCTTTAACGCTGGCAGGAGTGTGTTCGCGGAAGTATTCCTTAATCGTCGTTCTATGCTGGCTCATTTCACTCGGGGGTTGGTAAAACTTTAATCGTTTCAACGCCTTGATCCCCCTTCGTTGATACGCCCGCAGGTAACTGCGCAGGGTATTGGGCGAGATTCCTGTAAGTCGGCATATATCTTCGTGGCTCAGTTCCTGGCTCTTCAGCCAAAGAGCTTCCATTTTACGCTGCACTCGCGGATCTGGATAGTTATAACGCTCGTAATCCAATGCCTGCTTCCCTTCTTCCGTGAATTCTATCCTAATCATCTGTGTCACCTCTTGAAGTTCGTATCTCAAACTAAAAGGTGGCTGACTGTATATAAGTCTGCTCTAAGACCCTGCCAATAAAAAAGCGCAATTTATGCCGGTGCTGAGTATATTTAAATAGTAAGAGTCCACTATAATAACAAGGAGGTATAATATGATGAGCGAAAGAAATTTTGGCGGAAGAAGACAGGGTTTTGATCGTCCACCGCGAGAGATGCACACGGTTACTTGTGCGGACTGCGGGGAGGAATGTCAAGTACCATTTAAACCAGATGGCTCTCGACCTGTTTACTGTCAGGAATGTTACCAGAAACATCGACCGAAAAGATTTTAGTCGAGAATGTGTAGGTAAGTTAAGTAAGATTGGAACGATTTTTCCTCTTGTCAAAAATAACTAGGGGAAAATATTTTTATTTTTTTTTAAAAAAAAAACATTTACACGTCCAGATTCAGCACGTCCTTCGCATGTGCCTGTATGAACTTCCTTCTCGGCGCTACCTCTTCGCCCATCAGCACCGTGAATAACCAGTCCGCTTCGGCGGCATCCGCTAAATTCACCCGCTTTATGCCTCTTGAAACAGGATTCATTGTGGTCACCCATAACTGCTCGGGATTCATCTCACCCAGACCTTTGTATCGCTGTATTCTCACGCCTGTATCGCCTTCCTCCACGTTCAGTTCTTTCAGAACGTTCGCATACTCGTCATCCGAAAACGCATATCTCGTTTCTTTGCCCTTCTTTACCATGTACAACGGCGGTAACGCTATATATACGTGGTTCGTGCTTACTAACTCAGGCATATACCGATAGAAGAAAGTAAGCAATAGCGTTCTTATATGCGCACCATCCACATCGGCATCACTCATTAGGATTACCCTATTATAGCGAACTTTTTGCAACTCAAAATCCTCGCCTATCCCTGCACCCAGCGCAGTAACAAGCGTACGGATTTCATTGCTTTTTAATATCTTGTCCAATCTCGCCTTCTCCACGTTCAATATCTTACCGCGTATGGGCAGAATAGCCTGAAAGTGTTTATCTCGTGCCTGTTTCGCGGAACCGCCGGCTGAGTCGCCCTCCACGATATAAATCTCCTTTTTCGCAGGGTCTTTCTCCGAACAGTCCGCAAGCTTCCCGGGCAGCGAATCGGCGAAAGTATCTTTCTTCCTTACGATTTCACGTGCATGCCGTGCTGCTGCACGTGCCCTTGATGCTTCCAATGCTTTACGTATTATCGCATTCGCATCACTTGGATTCTCGTCCAGAAACTCCCACAGGTGTTCCCGCACAATTGGTTCTACAATACCCTTTACCTCGCTATTTCCAAGTTTCGTCTTTGTCTGTCCCTCGAATTGTGGGTCTCTTAGCTTTATACTTATTACCGCCGCAAGCCCTTCTCGCACGTCCTCACCATCCAGACTGACTTTTTTAAGCATGCTACTCGCTCTACCGTATTCGTTAAACACCCTCGTCAACGCCGCTTTAAATCCACTCAGATGCTTGCCGCCCTCTATGGTCTTCACATTGTTAGCAAACGAGAAGATGTTCTCCGTATAGCTGTCGTTATACTGCAGCCCAATTTCCACTTTAACCTCATCCTTCTCATCTTCAAAAAGAATGGGTCTATGCAGCACTCGTTTATCCCTATTTATATGTTCTAAGAACGAAGCAAGACCACCGTCATACTTAAATGTCTTCTCATCACCCGTCCTTTCATCTGTTAAGCTGAGTGAAAGCCCGCGATTCAAAAAAGCCAGCTCTCTCAGTCGCGTTGCTAAAACATTAAAATCGAAATGGTAACTGCCGAAAATCTCACTGTCTGGTTTGAATGTTACCTTTGTTCCAGTACCGTCACCTCCGCCGGAACTGCCCAGATTTTTTAATTCGCATACGGGTTTCCCGCGCTCGTATCGCTGAAAATATATGCTCCCGTTTCTCCTTACCTCTACCTCCATCCATTTGGACAACGCATTTACAACTGAAATACCGACACCATGCAGCCCCCCAGCCACTTTGTAAGCCTTACCACCGAATTTGCCGCCTGCATGCAGCTTCGTCATTACTACTTCCACTGCAGAGAGGTTGTACTCCTCGTGCAGGTCAACGGGAATACCTCGCCCATTGTCCGCTACCGTCACGGAATCATCATGATGAATTACCACATCAATGGATGTGCAGAAACCGATTAACGCTTCGTCTACGCTGTTGTCTATTGCTTCGTTCACTAAATGATGAAGACCGCGAGTGCTGGTATCACCGATATACATTGAAGGTCTTTTTCGCACCGCAGTTAAGTCTTTTAACACCTGAATGTCCTTAGCGCTGTAGCTCTTTTCCATTTTCTATATAACAAAAAAGATGTGATACATTTAAATAAAAGTTTTCCTCGTACCGAATATTACACGGATTTTTTCTTTTTTTTGCTGGGCTGGGCTAACGGCATTAATCTTTTCATCTGTGTTAATTAAGCCCTTTCAGGGCTTGCGGGGACGTGGGCAGAGCCCACGAGCGTTAACCTGTGTCAATAATTTATTTTCTTGCTATGCCTTTCCCTCACACCGCTAACATACCATAAGTTACAAACAACGTTGAAAACAGGATTGCAATCATATTCATCGTCTTAATCAGCGGATTAATTGCAGGACCCGCGGTGTCTTTGAACGGGTCACCCACTGTATCACCAACCACTGCCGCTTTATGCGCATCGCTGCCCTTACCGCCTAAATAGCCGTCCTCTATCATCTTTTTCGCGTTGTCCCACGCAGCACCACCGTTCGCCATCATCAGTGCGAGCGTCAACCCGGAAACAATCACGCCGATTAGCAGCCCGCCTAAAGCAATCGGGCTGAATAAACCCACAGCTATTGGCACCACCACGGCAATCATCCCTGGCACTATCATTTTCCTTAACGCTGCGGATGTAACAATGTCAACGCATTTACCGTATTCCGGCTTTGTCTTACCTTCCCATATCCCGGGTATTTCCTTGAACTGCCTTCGCACTTCTTCAACTACTTTGAACGCTCCTTTTCCCACTGCTCGCATCATAACCGAGCTGAAAATAAAAGGCAATAGACCACCGATTAATAAGCCTACGAGCACGAGCGGATTAAAAAGGCTGAATTCTTCCGCTGCTACTCCTACTTTATGCAAATAATCAGAGAAAAGAGCTAAAGCGGCAATTGCTGCTGATGCAATTGCATACCCCTTTGTCACCGCTTTTGTCGTGTTACCAACGGCATCTAACTTATCGGTAGTAGCTCTAACTTCCGGCGGTAAATCCGCCATTTCCGCTATGCCACCTGCATTATCGGTAATCGGGCCATAGGAATCGAGTGCAACGATAATTCCCGTGGTAGAGAGCATAGCAACTGCGGTAATTGAAATCCCGTACAGTCCCGCAATATTTTCCCCGGTAGCCATGAAAGGCACGAAATACGCAACCAATATCCCACTGCAGATTATTATCACCGGCCAGCCTGTGGACATCATACCGACTGCGAGACCGGTAATCAGATTAGTGCCTGCACCCGTCTTGCTTGCGTCTGCAATTGCCCGTACTGGCGAATGCATCTGCGTGTAGTATTCCGTAACGATGACCATGAGAGCCATTATTACTATTCCAACGATAGCCGAAATGAATATAGAAATCCCGGCTAAGTCCGCACCGATTAATGCCGCCGTTACAGGATAGAATAGAATAATACTGAGCACTGCTGCGGTAATCACGCCCTTGTACAGTGTTCTCATAATGTTCTCTTGTTTGCCCATTCGCACTGCGAATATTGCGACAATAGAAGCGAAGATGGCAACAGCACCTAAAATCAGAGGATACTCGATCAGTGCTAAGGCGTTTCCTGTGGCAATCGCGGGGAAAATATCCGTTACTTTTATACCTTCTGCATTTATAATTAAACCACCGATTAGCATTGCTGCAATTGCCGTAACCACGTAAGTTTCAAACAGGTCGGCACCCATACCCGCACAGTCGCCCACATTGTCGCCCACATTGTCGGCAATCACGCCTGCATTTCGCGGGTCGTCCTCAGGAATTCCTGCTTCTACCTTGCCCACCAGGTCAGCACCCACATCCGCCGCTTTTGTGTATATTCCACCACCAACTCGTGCAAATAATGAGATCAACGAAGCGCCGAATCCGTATCCTATAACGAGGTCAACCGCATGCGAATCACCACCGTAAAGCATATAAAAACAACTTGTTCCAAGTAATGCAAGCCCAACGACTGCAAGACCCGTTACCGCACCACCCTTGAATGCTATTGCAAGTGCCTTACGCACGCCTGATGATGCTGCCTGTGCAACGCGGACATTCGCTCTCGTCGAGACGAACATACCGATATAACCCGCAGCCGCAGAACACACGGCACCCGCTAAAAAACCTATTGCAATCCGCCCGGAATCCTGAAAGCCACCGTCACCATGCGAAAGCGCAACGAATAAAATCACTGCAATTATACTCGCAACGATTGCGACCGTCTTGTATTGTCTGTTCAGGTAAGCAGAAGCGCCCTCCTGAATAGCCGCTGAGATGGCATTCATCTTTGCACTGCCGGATTCCTGCCTGAGCGTATAAACTGCGAATGCCGCTGCAAATACCAAGCTCACAAGCCCCGCAATTGGCGCCAATAATAACAGACTCATTTTTCCCTTTTTCCCCTCGTATTTTAGTTTAGTTTGGTTTAGATAGGTTTATTTATGTTATGTTAGGTAATGAAATACTATTTAATTAAAATCAAGGTGGTGGGACATTGGGACGTAAAAATAAGAAAGAATTATCTTGAGAATTCTAACGCTATATCACGCTCACGCTCACTCGCACTCACCTGAAATAAAAGAGCCCCGAGGGATGAAGAAAAAGGAACTTGAAATTCTGTTAGAATGCGTTGAGGACATAAAAGCGCCTGATGTAGACGAGGAGCAATATTCAACGCCCGCTACAATAGCTTCGGAATTGCTTCATTTCGGCTTTATGCATGGGGACATTGAAAACCACGTGGTATATGACCTTGGCTGTGGCAACGGGATACTGGGGATAGGAGCGAAATTATTAGGTGCGAAAGAAGTAGTGGGAATAGATAAGGACGAACGTGCGATACAAACTGCGCAAATGAACAGCAAGAGACTGGGTGTGGAAGTAGATTTTAGAAAGGAGGATGTGCGAGAAGTTGTTGGGCGTGGAGATACAGTGGTGATGAACCCTCCTTTTGGTGCACAGAGGAAAAACAGACATGCAGACCGACTCTTTTTGGAAAAAGCCTTTGAAATCGCACATGTTGTTTATTCTATACATAACGCAGGCAGCGAATCGTTTTTAAGAGGGTTTGTGCCCTATGCAGCAATTCAGCGTTTTCCCGTCAGTTTTCCGTTGAAAAGGAAATTCTGGTTTCATAAGAAGGAAAGGAAGTTCATAGAGGTGGATGTGTACAGGATGGAGAGAAAGTGAAGCGGTAGTCATTCCAGGGCACTATCTAAAAATATAGTGATTTATCACCGCGGAGATCGCAGAGTGCGCAGAGTTTTACGACTGTTTCAATCATTGTTTAGGCTTTCTGGTGCCTTTGCGTTCTCCGTGTGCTCTGCGGTGAAATTTTGCAATTAACAAACCACGAGAGTTTAGCCTATGTTTTCTGATTGGTATATTCCGTCATATCCGCTGCTACCCGCCGCGATTTTTCCCGATAGCTTGATGAAAACCAAATGAAGGATACGTGCATTTTTCTTCAGATTAACTCCCTTTTCGTTAAATACTACCAACAATGATTCGCTTCTGCCCTCGTAACCCGCATCCCAGACACCCGTCTCAAGGGTAACGCCGCATCTTATGAGACTCGTACGCGGTGCACCAATTGCCATAATATCCGCTGGTAAATGAACAATCTCATTAAAAATTACTTTATACGACCCTGGAGGTAAAAACAACCAATCCCCGTGAAAATCCATTTCTGTGGTATTTGAAAGCTTTCGTTCATTATTGCTGAAATCAATGCAACCTGCATCCACGATTGTTTCTATATGTTTCACCGTTAAATCCACGCCGTTAGGTTGAAGTTGCGTATTGACGTCAATCATCTTCCGGACTAGAGAACGTTTATTTTTTAGAAGCGCCCTGATCTGGCTCTTTGAAAGCACCGAGCCGAATGCCTCTGCTGGTTCTCTCCCAAATATTGTATTTCCACCCACCATCTTTTTCTGCTCCCAATATCCTCTCGCAGCAGCGATGCTTTAGTATTGCATATTTATTATACATACCCGCAAGATAAAAATATCACCTGTTAGTTCAGATTCAAATCAAATAAGGACAATGAATGAAGAAGACTACGTGGCGAGAAGTGCGCAATTGGCATTGCTCCTTGAAGTATCGGCGTATCCCAAGCCAGGTAACGTGAGTCGAACGCACGATTTTGATGATACGCACTATGAGCATTTTCTCGCATCTTCGGTTGCCGTGTATCCCGTTTTGCGAGAAGCGGCTGCGAGCGACAACGGAGTGGGGAGATTGACAAGGAGAGGAGTAGCAGAAAGCATGAAGTGGCAGGCAGGAGGGAATACGCACTTCGGGGCACTACTTCTGCTGATTCCCTTAGCGATGGCTGCGGGAGCTTGCGAAGGCCATAACAAGGTGGAGATAAAACGAAAAGCGAAGGAGATCATGCAGAACACCGGCGTGGATGACGCAGTAGAACTTTATCGTACGTTTCCCGAGGCGAAAGTAAAAGTGAGCACGGACGTGCCGGAACTCGACGTGATGAACGAAGCTTCGATAACCGAAATAAAGGAAAAGAAACGGTCTTTGTACGAGATACTTACGATTTCCGCTTCTTATGATTTGATTTCTCGTGAATTGGTCTGCGGGTTTGATAAAACCTTCTCGTATGCCACCGTTTTAGCAAATTTCGCCCGCGAGATGCGTATAAACGATGCCATAACGCATGCTTATCTGAGGTTACTTTCAGAGGAGGAAGATACATTCGTTAAAATGAAGTTTGGCGCGGAGAAGAGCGAATATGTGCAGGAGCGGGCAAAGGGTATTGTGAAGCGAGGATACGAGATTAAAGAGATAGAGGATTTTGATGGTGAGCTAATCGAGCAGGGGATAAATCCGGGGTCTGCTGCGGACATAATAGCCGCGGCGTTGTTTATTGCTATTCTTGACGGTTTGCGGGTTTAAATTTTAGATATTGAGTAAAGTAATTTAAGATATGGAGAATAATTCATACGATTTCGAATTGGGGAAGATAAAAGAGTTAATAAAAGAAAGAGGGGCGAAAAGGGTTGGACTGCAGCTCCCGGAGGGTATCAAAACAGTAGCGACGGATATTGCCGCTGAGATTTCAAAAGAGACGGGAGCGGAAGTGATAATATCCGGGAACTCGTGCTATGGTGCATGCGACATAGACGAGAAACTGATGAGAAACGTGGATATGCTTTTCCATTTCGGGCATACAGAAACTTTTTTGCAAGCAAAAAAGTTTGTGGTAAGAGAAAAAGTTCCGAAAAAGGTTGTTTTTATAGAACTCAGAAGCGGGGTTGACATTAAGCCAGCAGTGGAGAAGGCCGTAGCCGAAATAAAAGGGGACACGGTAGGGTTAGTAGCGACGGTTCAGCACGTTCATGCATTGAAAGAAGCAGAAATACTGCTTGCTCGCCTGGGAAAGAAAGCGATAATAGGTAAATCTCGCTTGAAGTACGATGGGCAGGTATTGGGCTGCGAGTTCTCTTCTGCTGTGGTTCCCTGTGATGAGATTTTATTTGTAGGCAGCGGGGGGTTTCACCCTGCGGGACTCGCATTATATACAGGTAAAAGGGTAATTGCTGCTGACCCGTTCACCATGCAAATAGGTGTTTACAAAGCTGATGAATTGAGGAAAAAGAGGTACATAGCGATAGAGCGGGCGTTGGATGCGAAGTCTGTTGGGATAATCATAGGTATGAAGAGTGGTCAGTTTAATCTCAGTGGGGCGATTGATTTGAAGAGAGAAGCAGTAGGAAAAGGGTTAGATGCTTATTTGATTACGATGGATGAGATAAGTGAGGACAAATTGCTTGGGTTTAAAGTGGATGCATTTGTAAATACTGCATGTCCAAGGTTGGTAGAGGATTTTACACATTTCAAGAAGCCTGTTATTTCTATAAAGGAGTTTGAAGTGGTTCTTGGTGAAAGGAGGTGGGAAGATTGTTTCGTGTTGTAATAGGCGTGAAAAAAAACCGAAAACCTTATATACCCATTATTATATATATCTAACATAAAGTTAGAAATAGATAACGGGGGGGGGGTAAAAATGGAAGAAAAAAATGTAAAAAGATTGTGGATAGCGATAACAGCAGTTGTTGTCGCGATAGCGGCCGTCGCTTTTGGGGCGGCATTGGGATGGAGCACCCGTGTACTATTGATGCCTGTGATTTTAGGGATAATTATCGCCAATTTGTCTGTTGTTCTCTGGGTACTGTGGAAAAAGATGCAGGATAAAAAGGCAGGCTTTCCAGTTAAGGATGAGAGGACAAATATTATAGAATGGCGTGCAGCACACTATACGGTCATTATATCTGGCTGGTTCATTGCTCGGACTTATGTGGTACCTCTGGCTTGGTGTGAAAGTCCTTGGCTTGCGTGAGCTAAATGCAGTTCAGGCACTTTTGGCGTCAATCATTGTAATGGGTGCAGTGAATATAGGATTGCGCGGGTATTTTGGCAGGAAAGGTGATATAAAATGAAAAACGTGCTTTGGTATTTTGGATTTCTTTCATTACTGAGCTTGCTGTATTTCGTTGAGGGGAAGACGGCTTTTCTGCTGTTCCTTTCCTTCATTCCCTACTTGGCAACATACAATGCAAACGACGAGAGAATTGAAGCAAATACTGGCAGAGCAACAAGAAACGCTTTTGCATACACGGTATTTTTTGGAGTTGCAACGATTGTGTACGTATACCTGTCACACAGCACTGAATTATTCGCTCCAGCATTTGTAGCTCTTTTCGGAGGATGCCTGTTAGTGTGCATTCTTTCTTTACTTTACTACGACAAGACAGGGCGATAAGATGAAAACCAGAATCAAGGAACTCAGAGCCAGACATAATCTAACCCAGGATGAACTTGCAAAAAAAGTTGGGGTGAGGAGGGAGACAATAGTTTTTTTGGAGAAGGGTAAATACAACCCTTCTCTTAAATTAGCACATAACATAGCCACCGTTCTGAAGACAACGATTGATAAACTGTTTATTTTTGATGACGAGTGAGTTTTTAAGTAAGACGAAGCAGGTCGTTGCAGGACAACATGTGTTTTTATGATGAAAAGAGCAATTTTTATAAAAGAAGTTGAATTATGATAAAAAATGATAAAATAGCGTGGTTAGAAATGGTTGTGTGATATAAAATGACACTCGGCATCATTGGCGGGACAAGTTTATTTGGCACGAAGCTTATTGAAGATGCGCAAGAAAGAGAGGTGGATACAAAGTATGGCACAGTTTACCTCCTCTTTACTGCTGACGTTGTCTTCATCCCGCGGCATGGTAAGACGAGAAACATCCCACCACACAGGATAAATTACAAAGCTTATCTGGCAGCGTTTAAGTATTTAGGCGTAGAGAACATCATAGGGGTTACTTCTGTCGGCAGTTTAAGGCGGGACATAAAACCACGATCCTTAGTCATTCCTCATGACTACATAAGTCTGTGCAGCATACCATCATTTTACGATGACGAACTCGTGCATGTTACGTCGGGATTGGACGAGCAGTTGAGAACAGCAATAATAGAAGTGGCAACGGATTTTGATGCTGCGGTTATCACAAGGGGCGTTTATTTCCAGACACCCGGACCCCGGCTCGAAACCCGCGCGGAGATAGATTTCATAAAGAATTACGCAGATGTGATAGGAATGAACATGGCTTCAGAAGCGACACTCGCAAAGGAGTTGGGGCTTCGATACGCAAGCATAAGCAGCGTGGACAATTATGCGCATGGCTTAATCGCCGAAGGAGAAGAAGAATTGGATTACAAACAAATAGTTGAAGCAGCGGCTAAAAATCGAGAGAAATTAGAACTGCTGCTTATGAAGTTGATAGATGCTTTACAGGGCTCAATCTAAAAATCGAGAGATATATCACCGCGGAGAGCGCAGAGCACGCAGAGTTTTAAGACCGTTTTTAATCATTGCTCGGTTTTTCTGGTGCCTTTGCGTTCTCCGTGTGCTCTGCGGTGAAATTTACGGATTTAGCAATTTCAAAATAAATCTGCATAAATCAGTGTAAATCTGTGTCTTAAATAGAAGGAAGGTTATACACTATATACAAGAACAAAAGGAAAAAAATACTGTCGTAAGTGCAAATCTAAATGAAAGTAGGTATATTGGGTCCCGCGGGGACTTTTTCGGAAGACGCAGCAGAGTTGTGGCTAAAAGGTAGAAATGAGAATTTGGTCGAGATGAAATATTACGAAACGATATTTGACGTCTCGGAGAGTTTGTTACGAAAAGAAGTAGATTACGGGATAGTCCCTATTGAAAATTCGTTGGAAGGTTCAGTAGGAGAGACGTTAGACGTGCTTTCGAGTGAGAATAGAGAAGAGATACAGATAGTCGGAGAGGTTTTAGTACCGATAAATATTTGTCTGCTCGCTCAAACGTTTAAAAAAAGTTTAATCAAAACGGTGGTTTCACATCCCCATGCATTAGCACAGTGTAAGCAGTTCATACGGGAACAATTAAAGGGAGTGGAGGTGAAATCAGTGGACAGTACGGCAAGCGCAGCAAAATTGGCTTCGCAATCTGAAGAGATAGCGGCATTAGCGTCTAAAGCAGCAGCACAGAAGTATGGTCTCAATATACTGGAAGAGAACGTACAGAGTGGTGCCATGCCCCGTGAGCCCGCAAGCCCTGAGAGCGCTTATAAGGATAGCGTTACGAGATTCGTCGTGCTTTCTTCTTCTGCTTCTGGTATCAAAACCGCACCCACAGGAAGAGACAAGACTTCTGTATTGATATATCTGAAGGACTACCCAGGTGCGTTATACGATGTCTTAGGCGAATTCGTTCAGCGAGGAATAAACCTTACGAAGATAGAGTCCCGCCCTTCTAAGCGTGCATTAGGCGATTACATGTTTCATATAGATTGCGAAGGGCATATAGAAGAGGAGAAGGTAAAAGAGACGTTAAGAGGCGTGGAGAGCAAAGTCGCAATGTTGAAAATCTTGGGAGCTTATCCGATAGCCAATAGCAATGAAAAATGAAAATTTTAGAAATGAATGGGAGTGAATGATGTCCGAAGAGCATTTAAGTGAGGAGGGAATATTTGCAGACTATGAGTTTAAAGCGTTATCTAATATTAGAGTTAGGGCATAAAGAGTTATGAAAATCATTGTTACCGGCGGAGCGGGATTCATAGGTTCACATGTCGTTGATAGGTTGATAGATGCAGGACACGAGATAGTAGTCCTAGATGACTTAAGTGCAGGGGACGAGAGATTCATAAATCCTCACGTAGGTAAACAAAATTTCCAGTTTCATAAAGTAGACATCCTGCATGAGGATATAAGCCCGTTTTTTGACGGTGTAGAAGAGGTTTGGCATCTTGCAGCCAATCCGGAAGTGCGAATAGGTGCAGCAGATACAAGAGTTCATCTGGAGCAGAACGTCATTGCAACCTACAACGTGCTGGAAGCAATGAGGAAGAACAATGTGCGCAGGATGATTTTTACGTCCACATCTACCGTTTACGGCGATGCGGATAAACTACCGACACCTGAAGAGTATCCTACAATTCCCGTTTCGTTATATGGCGCGTCGAAACTCGCCTGTGAAGCTTTTATCGCGGCGTACTGCCATACTTTTGATATGCGTGCCTGGATATACCGGTTTGCGAACGTTGTAGGCAGGAGGTCTTCGCACGGCGTAATCTACGACTTCATAAATAAGATAAGAAACAACCCGGAAGAGCTGGAAATCTTAGGCGATGGGAATCAAACAAAATCGTATATTTACGTGGATGATTGCATAGACGCGATGGTGGCAGGTTTAAACGAAAACGAAAGCGCAAATGTTGGGGCAGGGGCAGGAGTGGAGGGTTATCCCGCAGCCAAAAATAGAGTGAATGTTTTCAATATAGGCACCGACGACATGACAACGGTGAAACGAATTGCTGAGATAGTATGTGAAGAGATGCGGGTGTCTCCAAAACCGAAACTCAGATTCACGGGTGGTAAAAGAGGGTGGAAAGGTGACGTGCCCATTATGCTGCTTGACGCTTCAAAATTGAATGAACTGGGTTGGAAACAGAAGTATAACTCGGAAGAGGCGGTGAGGAAGGCGGCAGAGGATTTGCTGGAGGTGTAAAAGCCCGCATGGTTTACTACTTTAGTCACAACCTATCTACCCCACAGTAAATTCGGGGGCATCCATGGGATGGTGGTGGGTGGGCGTGTGTTTGGCGATGATAGCGCGAATTTTGCTTATCGGCCTCTATATTTATGAAGTGCGAAGCATTTGAGCGAACAAACTGAGCCACAAACAGCGTGTTATGTGAAGTTTTGGCAATATCCTTGTTCACTCTGACCAATACAAGTCCTTACCAGTAACTCAAGTTCTTTATTTTGGTAATCGAACTCAGCCACAACCTTTTTCAGGCTATCAGGTAACTTCCTATACCCCCACAAGCCCCGCTTTTTTGTCTCTTCCACACCATTTCGGATGAAGTAATAGGGCAGATTTACATGGAAAAACGAGATGCTGTCAGCATCTCTAAAACATCAACGCGTTTCGTGCCTCCCGTTTCATGATGGCAGACCAGAAAAAAGATGTCATCGGCTAATTTTGTACTTATGTTGCACTCTTTCATTATTTCTACCAGGATATTAGCACTGTTTGAAGCATGGGCTGCTTTAAACTCATCGTAATCCTTATAATCTTCGCGCCTTACTTTCCGTTCTTCAATGGCTCTTTCTATATCATGACTTAAAGCAGCTATTTTTAAGGCATCACCAGCATCAGGTTTTAATTCCCTACAGATTAACTTTTTTTTGATTTATCCCAAATAGCTTCATCCTACAATCCCTATTTTGATTTTGTTCATAAGCAATCATCTCCTGTTTATTCTAATGCCATAGTTAATGTAAAGTTATATGTTCGAACCTGGTCCCTCTTCATCCTTCTGGACGAACTTCAATCATCACCTACGCTCTTCATCATTCTCCTGTATTAAGTCACATCCTCACCACACCGGAATTGTTTCCATCTACAAAAGGATGACCCTGAACAAAATCCCTTAAAATGATTGGTGCAACCTTGAATAAATCTATATTTCCCCTTATCACCTCGCCTTTTATCCGTTTAATCGTGAATTATATCGAACCTCTATTCAGAAGTCCAAATACACCACCTGCATTTTCGATTACGTCATCGTGGATCATTATCTCATCATCGACGTTAAATAAAATTTTAACTTGCGTCATTAGCCCCTATCTCACTACCTCGCGATGAATTACAGGGTCATCTCTGTCTAAAATAGCGTTCATAACATTTGAAAGCGATGATAATCTACATCTAAGCCGATAAACTTCCCGGCTTTTTTAATTCCCTCATCCGTTGTGACAATTCTGGCATGATGTTTTCGAGCTATTGCCAGAATATATGAATCTACCAAAGAAATACCAAATCTACAAAGGCTTACCTTGTATTCGGCAGCTTGGAACGCATCGCTGTTGTCAATATTCACGATCTCCGAAGCTGGCAAACATTTAATCCCCTCAAGTTTTTCTCGTATCCCTTTGACACCATACTTTTCGGAGTTTTTATAAAATATCTCACTGATTAACATTTCGAAAATAATCAGTTTCTTTCTTCCAAAACGTGCCTCTTTCCAGTATCTAACCCACTTGTCAGGGATGTCTTCAGAAAATATAAGTGAATAAACGTTTGTAGTATCAAAAAGATACTTTTTCATTCTGCTTATTCCTCTGATACCGGATATAAAACTCGTTTTAGCTTGATATCCCCCTCTTTATTGCATGCAACCAAAATACCTTTGTCGTCTCTTGAAATAATCATGCATGCATTTTGCTCAAGTGTTTCATATACGGGTTCTTCCTTCTTCTTTTCTATCATGTTATCCTCCTCCATCTATAAATTATAATATATAATTGAGATATATATAAGTTTTACATTCACAAGAGATATTCTTCTTTTTCAACATGGATGTTGAGCCCCTCAGCCGTTTGCTTATGCACATGCACAAACATCACACCCCCTGCCAGAGCAAAACCGTCCCGCGATATTTACGCGAAAAGACCAAGTGATCAGTCCGCATTGAGACCGTATGTCAGTCATGACGAAGAGCATGCCTTTTTACCTTGTCTCCCTTCGCTTCCACTTCGCCCATCTCTCTTTAAGGTAATTGCTATATCTATAAACCTTCTTAAACTTATAAGTATCCTTTTCTTATAAAATAAAGAAAACAAGATATCTTTAATATAGAAGGAGAAGGCGAGCATAAAATGAAAAACGAGAAGAAAACGAGAAGCAGGTTTATAATGGTGAAGTGTGACGATTGCGAAAATGAGCAGGTCGTTTTTGACCATGCATCCACGAGTGTAAAATGTAACGTCTGCGGGAGAACCCTGGTTGTGCCGAAAGGAGGAAAAGCAGAGATAAAAAGCAGGATAATAAACGTCTTTGAATAGTCACACATAAATCATATGGAGAAACATGGATATAATAAGGGAAGAATGGCCTGAGAAGGATGAGTTTGTAGTTTGCACGGTAAAAGAGCTTAAGACCTTCGGGGTGTTCGTCGGGCTTGAGGAATACGGGGGTAAGGAGGGGCTGATTCATATCTCTGCGGTATCTTCTGGCTGGGTGAAACATCTCAGGGATTATGTCCGGGAAGGGCAGAAGATAGTATGTAAAGTGCTGCATGTGGATGCTCAAAGAGGACATATAGACCTATCACTAAAGGCGGTAAAGGAAAGTCAAAAAAAGGAGCGGATAAAAGAGTGGAAACGAGAAAACAAAGTAAAGAATCTGCTCTCGCTTGCCGTTTCGTCCTCTACCACCGTCAAGATCGGCAATGAGGAACTCAATGAGGTTGAGCGGAAATTAGTGGATACCTACGGAAGTTTATACGATGCGTTTGTAGAGGTTGTAAAGGTAGGCAAAGAAGCACTGACTCCGCTTGGAATAAATCCTGAACATGTAGATGCCATACACGAAGTGGCAGTTGCGAACGTTAAAATCCCGTCAGTGCAAATAACGGGCTATGTAGAGCTAACCTGCCCCTTATCCGACGGTGTGGAAACAATAAAAAAGGCGCTGAAGAAGGTAGAAAAGGTGGCTGGTACAAACACAAACGCCAATGGCGTCAAGGTGGAATGTTCCTATATAGCGGCGCCGAGATATAAAATATGTGTTACCGCACCCGATTATAAAAAGGCGGAGAACGTATTAAGCGACGCTGCGAATGCAGCCATTGAAGAGATAAAGAGTAAAGAAGGAACTGGGGAGTTTTACAGAACTCTTTCTTAAAGCTTGACGTTTTATGAGCTTTTTTTTTTCAATAAAACAGAAAATAAATTATAGACTTAGATTAACGCTCGTGGGCTCTGCCCACGTCCCCGCAAGCCCTGAAAGGGCTTAATTAACACCGATAAAAAGAGCAATGCCGTTAGTCCAGTCCAACAAAAGAAAGAAAAAATCTGTGTAAATCAGTGTCTTAAATAGAAGGAGGTTATGCTTTATATACAATAAAAATATTTATGTCAAAGATAAGAAAATGTGTGGCGTGTGGGGAATACACACTAAAGGAGGTCTGCGAGAAGTGTGGGCGAAGAACGAAAGAAACAACGCCTCCAAGGTTTTCCCCTAAAGACCCGTATGGGAAATACAGAAGGATGATGAAATATGGAAGAGATAGAAGTGCATGAGCTAAAGAAGGTGAAACTGAACAAGCCTGTTTTGATAGAAGGGCTTCCAGGCGTAGGAAACGTGGGTAAATTAGTGGCTGAGCATATAATACATGAGCTTGGCGCCGAGAAGATAGTGGAGATTTATTCGTGGCATTTCCCTCCTCAGGTATTGGTAAACGACGATGGGACAGTCAGTTTATGCAAAAACGAGGTATATGCGTGGAAATCAAAGAATCTGGATTTGTTAATCATCACCGGTGACCAGCAGAGCGTTACAAACGAGGGGCATTATATTATAACCGAGACGCTTCTTGACATTGCGCAGCAATACGGTGTTTCGCGTATATACACGCTTGGTGGTTATGGAATAGGTCAGCTCGTGGAAAAGCAAATGGTGCTTGGGGCTGCGAATGATGCTGAACTTGTAGAGGAGATGAAGAAATACGGTGTTGAATTCAGGGAGGAAGAGCCGGGGGGCAGTATCGTGGGTGCATCGGGACTTCTATTAGGTCTTGGGGGGCAGAGAGATATTCCTGCAGTTTGTTTGCTCGGTCTCACCTCGGGGTATCTTGTAGACCCCAAAAGTGCGCAAGCAGTGCTCAAAATCCTTAGTCATGCATTGAATCTTGAAATACCTATGCAGGCGTTGGAAGACCGCGCAAAAGAGATGGAAAAGGTGGTCGAACGACTGAAGGAGATGGAACAAGCACAGATTCCAAGGACTCGCGAAGAGGAACTGGGGTACATAAGATAAGTTAAATTATAGACGCAGATTAACGCGGATTAACACAGATTATAAGAACCAACACGGCTAAATTTAACTTAAATAAATCTGCGTAAATCCGTGCAAATCTGTGTCCTAAACACTCTGCGTACTCTGCGCTCTCCGCGATGACAAATCTCACGGGATTTTTAGATAGTAGTGCCCTTCCATTAGGCTGAGTCTGCGGTTAGTATCTTCAGCGAGGTGGGTACTTTAGTCACATCCCCTATTTTTATTCCTACTACATAGTCCAAACCCTTATCCTTTGCGAGGTCTACGATTCGCTGTGTTATCACACCGTCAAACACCACGCTTTTCGCGTTTTCGCTCGTTTCTTTTAGTTCGTTCGCCAGCTCCCTCACGGTGGTTTCCTTTACTATTTTCTCCTCTTTATCTAATAGCCGTGCCTTAAACGTGCCTCCAAGCTCTTGCAGATGTGTTTTGAAGGGGGTTATATTCTTCTCCTTTTCCTCTCCTCCCTCCTCCTTAACCTTGCTGGTCCTTCTTTGTACTATCCTTGGTTGCGGTTTTTGAACTTGCTTCGGTTCTTGCTCCTTTTTCTCTTTCTCGTATCCCTGCTGCTCTACGGATGTCTTATTGTGCAATGCTTTTGATATTTCCTTGTACGTCATATCCTCTACGCTTCTCCCTTCTGGCGACATGGCGATGTAATCAACGTCTGCAACCTGCAAAAGCTCTTTTAATATGAGGTCGCCACCTCTATCCCCATCAAAGAAAGCAGTAACGGTCTTCCTCTTGCTCAGCTTGGGTACGGTAGGCGGTATGTTTGTACCTTCCACAGCAATTGTGTTTTTTATCCCGTATTTAAGCAGATTTAACACGTCTGCACGCCCCTCTACGATCAGTATGGCATCCGAACTGTCTATGTTCGGTCCTGCAGGCAAGCCTTTATAGCTGGTTATTTCTTCCATTCTTACCGCCTGCTTCACTTCACTCACCATCGTTTCACTATCAATGCTCGTCTCGATAATTTCGCGCATCAGTAGTTTTGCTCGCTCGGTTATTCGTTTCCTTTTTGTCGCCCTTATGTCCTCTAACCCTGTGATTTCCACGTGTGCAATACACGGGCCGACTCGGTCTATCGTCTCTAAGGAAGCGGCTAATATCGCAGTTTCCGCCTTGTCCAGACCAGAGGGGACAAGTATTTCACCGCGCGATTTCCCCCCTTTTGACTCTATGTTCACCTCGATTCTGCCTATTCTACTACTCTTCTGCAAGTCTCTCAGGTCTAACTCGTCGCCTAACAGACCTTCTGTTTGACCAAATATTGCGCCAACCACATCGGATTTTTCAACAAAACCTTCAGCTGTGATGTTAGCGTGAACCATATATTTTGTTGTATCTACTTCATGCATTTTATTTCCCTCCTTTAAGGTTCCTTCTCTTTTATCTTATGATTTCACCATTACCTTTGCCTTTTCTACACCTTACTATCCCTCTTGGCAACATAAACAAACAGGTTCTGCCTGTTTATATATGAGACTATATGTGTATGTATATAATATTGATATTATAGTAAAAGATAAAAGTTATATTTTTATGATGGAGATGGGCTCGATGCGATTCGAACGCATGACCTCCGCCGTGTGAAGGCGGTGTCATAACCAACTAGACCACGAGCCCCTTTTACTTTACTTTTCGTTTACCTTACTTTTACTTTACCTCATCTTACTTCAGTACACCTCTCCTTACTTATTACTCAGATGTTTTAAATATAAACTTCCACGAGAGCAGAATAATGGTATACGAAAGCTTTACCAAAGAAAGAGAATTCTGATATTAGTATTATCCTGTTGTATGTATCTGTAGAGGGAGAGATGAAGATAGAAACAGTACGAGGCGGACTATGCGCAGTGAAAGGAGTACGTGCATACGGGATAAGAGAGGGGCATAATGGGTTAGCATTGATAGAAGGGAAAGGGCAAGCAGTAGGTATGTACACAGCGAGCAAAATAAAAGCAGCACCTGTTCTGTTTACAAAGCGACAGCTTAATGGAGATGGGGGGCGAATACAGGCAATAATTGCAAACAGCGGTTGTGCAAATAGCTTTACCGGCGAGCAGGGGATGAGGAACGCAGAGAAAATGGCGAAACTCGCTGCTGATTCGTTAGGAGTCAATGAAGAAGAGATAGCGGTTGCATCTACGGGTCCCATCGGGAAACAATTAGATATGGAGTTAATAGAAAGGCAACTCGGACACGTGGTGAAAGGGTTAACTTCCGAAGCGACAGGCAGTACGACCGCAGCGAAGGCTATATTGACCACCGATACCTTCTATAAGGAACGAGCAATACGCATTGATACGGGCAATGAAGAACGCGTGATAATATCGGGAATAGCAAAAGGCTCAGGAATGATATTTCCTCATTTAGCTACTGCTACTGCCACAATGCTCTCTTTTATTTATACCGATGCTCGGCTGAGTGAAGAGATACTGAGGGTGTGTTTTGAGGATGCCGTTGCGAATTCATTCAATATGGTCGTTGTGGATGGGGACATGAGTACGAACGACCTGGTATTACTCGTATCTACGGGTCAGGGAGGAGAGATAAGTGAAGGTGATTTTAAAGAAGGTTTGAATTTCGTATGTAAAGAGCTCGCGAAGCTAATCGCAAGGGATGGGGAAGGGGCGACAAAGTTTATCGAAGCGCGGGTAAAAGGTGCTGGGTCTGTGGAGGATGCGAGGGAAGTGGCGAAAGCAATAGTCAGGTCGCCGTTAGTGAAAAGCGCTATTTTTGGTGAACGTCCAGATTTTATGTGTGGTCGTATAATAGCAGCTATCGGAAGCTGTACTACCGTTAGCGACGTTGACCCGGGCAGAATATCCATTGGGTTAAAAGGTGAGGATGAAGGTAAGGAGAAGGATAAGGATAAAGATAAAGTTTTAGCGGTAAAGAACGGAGAATTTATGGATTTGACGGGTGTGGCGCGAGAGCTAATGAAGGATAAGGAGATATTTATTGAAGTGGACCTGGGCGTGGGGGAAAGCGAAGCGACCGCATGGGGGTGCGACCTTTCTTATGATTATGTCAAAATAAATTCGAGTTAGAGTCAGGACTTTTTCATTGCATGTGCTGTATGACTCCCTTCTATTTAAGATGCAGATTTACTTTGGCAATGCCACATTTCAAAATTCACCGCAGAGAACGCTGAGTTCGCAGAGAAAATTAGGTGCCAGAGCAGAGTTAGTTGTCACGTATTAGTAGCCGCCCTAACGCTCCAAACCGCTATCTATATCTCCGCAACGCCCCTGCACATAAAATAAACCGCAACGTGCTCGGGTACCGAAACCACTTCGCCTTGTTCTACCTTATATATTTCGCCTTTCAGCTTTATTGCCGAATTCCGACCGACGGTTATTTCTACCGGCGAATCACCAAATACGACTGCATCGTCCAGCGGATTAAACGCCTTAAAGGTTTCAATACTTAGCGGTTTCACTTCCAGACTTGACTTGCCATGTAACGAATTAGGCAGCCGGATAAGCCGTTTTATGTCTGATGTGACGGGTTCATCCACCCTATCTGCGGACTTTACGCGGACGGTTTTCGTTACCGCTTTTGTTATTCCTTCCCATATCTGCTTACCGAACCGCGGGATTTGACCCTTTTCTATTCGCACCATCACGGTATCATCCTTTGCGATTTTTATTATGTTTCTCGCATTTTTCCCTTTTAGCTCCGCTATCTGTTTCAGTTTTTCCATTGCCTTCTCTTCTTCCATTTCCGCTATTTCGTGAAGTAAATCTATTAACCCATCAAGTAGCCGTTTGCCCCATCCTTCGGGTACCAACCTCAAGTCTTCACTTCCACGCATTTTACCACTATGCTCCTCTTGCGTATCTTTAAAATCGTTCATATCGAGCCCGGTGCCCATCACATAATCCACTATCTCCCTCCTTTCTCTGCTTCCAAGCCCTCGCACCTCTTCGGTCCCTATATGTATGTGATAGCCTCGTGACCCGGAAAAAACCAGTTCCATATCCTTCTCGTGAAATCCGAAATCGTTGAGCATAAAGTCAATCAGTTTCTCTGTTTCTTTTTTTACCTGCACCAGCAAATCCTCATAAGAATACTGCTCGAGCTCTGTTTCGCTCACAATGTGGTCAGCATCGAGGTCAAAAATCAGGTCAGCGCCAAGCCAGCCCTTATTCGCCATATCTGCTGCGGGATATTTGTAAATAGCGGCGGAATGATATGCATGAGCAGGCGCATTCTCCCTGAGGTAACTCGCTAAGTCTTTTTCCGTGGCAAACGATTTGTGCCGCCTCATCACGAGCTTCTCCGGGAAGTAGTGGTCTAAAAAGACGAATCCCCATTCGCGCATCCAGAAATCTTTTGGTATGCTTATCCTCGCACATCTGTAATACTCTTCAAATTTTGTTCGCACGAATCTTTTTGTTTTTTCGTTCATTTCCCCCTTGTGAAGAGAATAATATTTGTATCCATTATGTATCTCATTTGAAAAGGGGTCTCCGTTTTACTGCCGCCTCAAAAGCTTTGAGCTGTTCCGGAGTTAGATCGTCCAATATACCGGACATTGCTTCCAATGCCATGATTTATTTTATATAATGCTATACTTATAAATAAAATCCTTCTGCTTTTTCACCGTGATATAAAGGAGAAAAAGGAAAAAGAAACATGATAACCATCGTAATCCCGAAGGGCAGTTTAGAGGCACAAACGCTGCTGCTGTTCAAACAGGCAGACTTGGAAATAAAAGTAACAAACAGGGAATACAATCCGAGCATAGAAGACCCACGGATAGAGCGTGTGAAGATATTGAGACCGCAGGAAATCCCGGAATACGTTGAGAAAGGGTATTTTGACCTAGGCATTACCGGCAGAGATTGGATTGCGGAAAGAGGCGCGGATGTAGTGGAGATAGCGGATTTGAGCTACAGTAAAATGGCAGAAAAAGAAGGCGCTGTAAAAATTGTCCTGGCTGTGCCGGCGGACCGAGCGGGCATAAACGAAGCGAAGGATGTGCCACCGCAAAGTAAAATAAGCACCGAATATCCCAAGCTTACAAAATCGTTCTTTGACAACCTTGGCATTCCTGTGCAGATATTTTTCTCCTACGGCGCTACAGAAGCAAAGGATATGATGGATGCTATTGTCGAACTCACGGAGACCGGAGAAACGCTGCGAAAAAACAACTGGCGGATTATACACACGATACTGGAATCGCACACGAAGTTAATAGCGAATAAGGATTCGTGGAACGACTCGAGCAAGAGGGCGGAGATAGAGGAGATAAAGACGCTTCTTTCCGGTGTGATAGAAGCACGAGGAAAGGTATTGCTCAGCATGAACGTTGCCGAGACTAAATTGAAGGAAGTAATGTCCGCACTCCCAGCGATGAAAAAGCCGACGATTTCACAACTTTACGGACAGGATTATTACGCAGTTGAAACGGTAGTAAGCAAGCGTGAGGTGAACGTTTTAATACCGAAATTGAAAAGCATGGGTGCAGAGGACATTATTGAGATGAATATAACCAAGATAGTGCGGTGAGCATAATATTTCCGAAAAGTAACCACAAGATTACACAACACTTTTTCTTTTTTGCAAAAAGAAAACCTGTGCTAAAAGAAAAACAAAGAGAAGGTTTTTAGTCAAGGTTTTTACCGAAGGTAAAAAAAGTTGTTGGTAAAGCTTTTCTTTCTAAGAAAAGGTTTCTCGTGAAATCTTGTGGTTTTGTTCTTGTGGTTCTGACTCCGACAATCGGTTCATCAGCACAAAAAACTCCTCTGCCGCTTTATCCAGCGCTCCGTCATGATTCTCTATTATTTTCACCGATGCCCCAGTAAGACACGCATACGCCATTGACATCACTCGGTTCATAAACTGATGCTCTTCTATACTCCTTTCTGCCTCTGCGTCTCTTTCCCTTGTTTTGTCCTTCTGCCTCCGTGCAGCTATTTCTTCAGCAGTGGCTTCTATCAGCACGAACTGGTCTGGCTTCAGTTCTCGCAATACATGCTCGGGCAATCCCGGAAGGTAACCCAGCGGCGTTTTTACCGTGCAATGCGTATCTACAATAGGATTCATGCTTTCGCTCATCTTTGATATCTTTTTACACGCCTGCATCTGTATCTCACGCTGTTTTTCGCCCGGTAACGTTCTCAACCCATCCCTATTCGCCACCAATCCATTTTCCAGTGCCGTTTCATACATTACATCTCCATAATTCATGGATTTGAACACGATGCTTTCTTCTTCCCCTTTCAGTTTTAAAGCCTCTTCTATCACCGTTGACGATCCGGCACCGGGCATTCCTGTTACGACAATTAAAACCATTTTAATTCGCCTCCTCGTTTATCTGCTTATCTATCTCCAGCTATTTAAATCATGTATAGTAGTTGGTAAAGAGATTAAATAAGCGAAAAAAATAAAAAATCGGGTGGTCTCTATGACCATCCGACCTTTTCCCTTTTCTTTTTCTTTATTCAAACACCGCTGCCATTACCATTATCGCACCGGCTTTATATTTCCCGTTGCCCTGTTTGTTTCCTTCCTCTGTATCTGCCCTAGTGGACGCATATCAAGCAAAACGCTGTACTCACCACTGTAATCGCCTTCACTCATGGTCAGCTCACCTTCGCCTACCCGGGCACCCTCGTAGCGCATAACGGTCATATTAATATGCCCGGCAATGCTCATGTTTTCACTTGGTTCTAAATTCCTTAAGGGACCTACGATATCGGCGTCAAACACTCGATTCCCTTCTGTTCCATTCGCGTCAACCGACATGTTAACAAGTCGGTAGTGTTTTTCTCCGAGTCGCAGATGCCCTTGATAGATGGGCCGTCCACCGGCTCCCTCGATTTCTGCTCTTAGTTCTTTGATGTTCTTGTCCTCACCCATGAGTTCTCGGATGTATCTCGGTTGAAAGAACCTTCGCTTGACGATATGCACCCTGAGCACGTGGAACCCATCTTCCTCATTTATGGCGAAGCCGTACCCGCTGTGAACGATTCTAATTGGTGCTCTCAGAGCTCTGTTTGTAGATACTTCTTCCGCAACTCCACCCGCCGACATTGCCTTCGCTACTTTACCCATCGCGTTCCTTTTTTGCACGGGCTGTGGCACCGCGACGCCCGTCGCTACGATACTCAGCAACAGCAGCGCTACCACCACGCCCACGCACAAAACCCTTCTTTTTACGTGTTCCATTTTTTGTTACCTCCGTTCTCACCTTGTTTTGAACGATATAAAAGGGTAACACAGAACCGTTCGTTCAAAAAACTGTTCAAATCGTTCATTTTCGTTCACCTTTTGATAAAAACCAATCTGATAGTTCTATAACGTTCATTCTGCCTCGTTCTTTCTTTATGATTATCTTCCTTCTTTCGAGAGAGCGTAGGATACCGGTCAATGACGATTTTGGAATCTCCGTTTCGTATCTGAGGTCAGCCTGAGTCATTTCTCCGTTGTGTTTGAGCAGCGCATTTACAATCGTACGCTCCCTATCCGTTAGCGTCTCCATTACCCGCAGCATATCGGCTGTAGTTTCGATTACTTCCCTTTTAACCGTGGTTGCCCCCCCTTCGTGGCGAGTGCCCCCTCCCCTTTTTTTCATCTGGGCGATGGCGATGATGAGGGCAAGAGTCAAAACCGCGAAAGCTATCGCGAGTGATAAATAGCCGAAGCTGAACCCGGAACCAGAATCAAAGCTCTCGCCTCCTGTTTCCTCGAGCGGCTGCTGGTATTCGATTATGGTCACGGGACTTTCAACGTTACATCCTTGAATATCAATGACGAAGGAATCGTTGGAGATTGCCGTAGAATGAGCAAGTCCCTGCGAGCAGTTGATTTCCCCCAGCATCACGCCACAGGGCAAATAGAAAATCGTATGATATTCTGTATAGCAAGCATAAGCGTCGGTTGTGAAATTTATTGACCATCTGTCCACGTATTTACTTGTTAACGCGTTTGTAAATGCATATAATTGTTTTGTATCATTGTCATAGACATATTCAGACATTTTCAAAAAAGGCAGGCCATTGCTATCTATATCTTCGCGTTCAACGTACCCCATTACAAGCGCTTTACCCGTTTCGTCTACATAGATGTCCAGAATTAGCTCCTTGAAATATGTGTCGTTAACAGAACCATAAGGCCCATAGTCATCATTATAGTCTGCGGCGGGCGCTGTAATAGCCATGGTTATGGTCAATGTTATAGTTATAGCGACGAGAAGTTGCAATAAACCCGATTTGGTGATTTTTATCATCAGTCAATTAAAATCCATTCTGAAAGTATTATAAGATTCGTTCTACCCCACTCCTTCTTCTTGATAAGTTTCCTCTTTTCGAGAGACCGGAGGATAGCGGTCAATGACGACTTAGGGATTTCCGTTTCGTATCTGATGTCCGCCTGGAACATCTCCCCTCCGTGCTTGATTAGCGCATTTACAACCGCTCGCTCCCTATCCGTCAACATCTCCATCACCCGTGCCATTTCGCTGGTGATTGTGATTCCGCCTTTTTCGGTTCTTGGTGCTTCTACGTGCTCGGTGCTGCCTGTATTGGTATTGGTGTTGCTATCGGTATCGGCGTTGATGCAGATATTCTGTTTGGCATCTTTCACCCCTTTTATCTTCATGATAGCGATGATAAGCGCCAGCACCAGAGCCAAAACCGAGAGGCCAACGATAGGAATCAGATACTTAGAACTAACGCCAGACCAGAACCTCCCATCTGCTCCAGCCGTCTCCTTAAGTGGTTGCTGGTACTCAATCGAGGTCATAGGCGTTTCAACGTCACAGCCTTGAATATCTATAACAAACGACTTGTTAGACGACATCACAAAATAGTCCAGCCCGTGAGAACACTTGATTTTTGCCAATCGCACATTGCCGGGTAAATAAAACGTTGTATGATATTCAGCATAACAATTGTTAGTTGTGAAATTCATCACCCTCTGGTCGCCGTACTTCCACGTCAATGAGTTTGTAAGTGCATATAGCTGATCTGTATCGTTCTCATAAATACACTCTGATTCTGATGACGTTTCTAAAAAAGCAAATGTTTCAACATCTTCCTGTTCCACGTATCCCGTTACAAGTGCTTTGCCCGTTTCGTCCACGTAAATATTCAGAATAAGCTGTTTGGAATAGACATTGGTGTCGTTAACAGAAGCATGAGGGGCATAATCATCATTATAGCCTGCAGCGGGCGTTATAATAGCTATGGTTATGGTCAAGGTTATAGTTATAGCGACGAGAAGTTGCAATAAACCAGGTTTAGCGCTTTTCATCATCAATCAATTTTGCTGGTGGCTGATTTTTTAACCCACTTCCATCCCTTCTTCTTTCTCATTTGGCTTTCCCGCACCACTAGGCAGCCGCTTCAGCTCCTCTGCCACATTCGCTCGCAGTATGTTCGTAGAACGGATATGATAGACGGGGTCGCCGGTCATCGGGTCGTAGTCCTCAGTGCGAATAATGCTGCTCACAACTGTCTTGAACTTCAATACCGTGCCGTCTTCCAGCTTATATTCGTTCCAGTCCTCTTTTACCGTCTCAAAATCCACGCCCATCGCTTCCACTTCCCTTCCATTTGGTAAACGCACTTTCAATTTTTCCTTCACCCTTTTAATTTTTAGTTCTTTATTCTATATATAAAACATAGTGATTTATCACCGCGGAGAGCGCAGAGTACGCAGAGTTTTATTTTAAATATGACATCCTCAAGCTACTTCTTTTCAAGTACTGCAATGTACCTACTTAAACTTTTATGAACCCTGTATTTGTACCTGTCGAGAATACAGAAGCCGTACTCACGGGAAAGCGAATAAATAGAATCCGAATTAGAAATGACCACCACTTTCCCTCGCTTTTTAAGCACACGGTGGAATTCCGCCATAGCATTGCGATATAGACTTTCGCGGAACAGCGAGCGTGATTCTGCCGTAAAGTATCCTACGCCCGATACAAGAGATGACCTGCCATAGGGCAGGTCCGTCACGATGGCATCAACGCTATCCCCACGTAATGCTATTTTAGAGGCATCTCCTACAACCAGATAGGCGTCCAGCCCATAAAACCGCAAGTTCACTTCAGCACCTCTCGCCATCTTTTCCTGTATGTCTATGCCCACCAACGTCGTCGCACCCCCTATCAGCCCAGCTTCTATTAATATGCCACCCGTGCCACAAAAAGGGTCAAGCAGAACCCCTCCTTCCTCTTTTATCTCACTGAGATTAACGAGAGCACGGGCAATTTTTGGCGTTATAACACCGGGCAAAAAGAAAGGTCTTAAATGCGGTCTTCGCCCACCAAATTGTTTCTTATCTGTTGAATGCACGAGCAAACATAAAAAACACGTGTTTTTTGCGAACAGAAGAACGAATATTTTTGCGGGATTCGTGAGGTCTACTTCATATCCTTTGCGTTTTATGATTTCACCTGCTTTTCGCTCTAAATCCCTTTTCGATGACAATGGTCGTTTTCCTTCGGATAGAAATAGAGACGGCATGTCTTTTTGTTTAACACGCACGCGCACGGCAAATGTGCGCTCTTGTTTCATAATGCTGTGTATATCCTCATTTTTAATGAGTGCCAATATTTCCTCCGCTTTCTCGGGTTTTGGCTTGCTCTCTCCACGTATTTCGTATATGTAGTGCGACATTCCCAGCCGCTTTGACAGGACGTTGATTGTTTTACTACCTGGCGAGAGTTGTGCGTCAACCACCAGTATTCCATCCGAGAACGTTTTCTCCGCATACTGGATGTTTAAGGCATGCAAGCATGCTAAAACCTCTGATTTCGGTAGTGTTTCGTGCTCCCCCGATAGTTCAAAAGCGAGTTGCATTTTAATCGTTTATTAAAAATTACAAGAGAAATAAATTATAGACACAGATTAACGCAGATTAACACTGATAAAAAGGGCAATGCCGTTAGCCCAGTCAACAAAAGAAAGAAAAAATCTGTGTAAATCAGTGTAAATCAGTGTCTCGAATAGAAGGTGGTTATACTCTATATACAATAAAAAAGAAACTGTGTTTCAAACACTGATGGAAAAGAAGATCAGATTATCTACACCGTTGGAAGAGGAAGAAATAAAGAAATTGCGGTTGGGTGACATTGTGTATCTCAGTGGCGACGTATATACTGCACGGGACAAGGCACATCATAGAATCATAGAATATGAAAAGAGGGGAGCGGAAATACCCATTAAGAAAGGTGCTGTGATTTACCATTGTGGGCCACTCGTGCGGAGGCAGAGACGCATAGACAGAGGCGACTGGGAAATCGTAGCTGCGGGTCCCACCACCAGTGCGAGAATGAATGCTGTAACACCCACAGTAATAGAAAAGCTACGGATTCGTGCCATAATAGGAAAAGGCGGGATGGGCATTCCCACAAGAGATGCGATGTGTAAATATGGCTGTGTGTACTTCGCGATAACCGGCGGTGCAGCGGTTTTAGCCGCCACACAGATAAAATCTATAAAGGCAGTATATTGGGAAGACCTCGGTATGGCTGAAGCGGTCTGGCATTTTCTTCTTGACGATTTTGGGCCTCTTGTGGTCTGCATAGATGCAAACAGAAACAACTTACAAGAAGAAATAGAAGAAGAAGCGAGAAGAAAAGTTCTTGCTTACCTGACTGAGTTCAGAAACAAGAAAAATAAAAAAATGTACCATAAAAGGAAGAGTTAATAAATGTAGTGTATATCCCCTACGCTTATGACCGAAATTATCCAATAAATTGCTCTATCCTTTCAATCCCTTTTATGTTTAGAAGCGAACAGGCGGGTGGTTTGCTGATGGTTATCCAAGCCTATCTTGACGGCATGGGAAATCCGTGTAACGTGACAATGTCTGATTAACTGCAGAGTTCACAGAGAGCGAGGAAGATAGCGGGTTAGAGGGTTATAGGGTTGGAGCAGCTACTAAGGGGGGACAACTAACCCTAACTTTTCGCTGCTCGCTTTTGCCCAACTGTGGTATAACATTAGCAGGAGTAAAAGAAAATACAATCTGTTGATTGTTCTTGTCCCCTATCATTCCTTACAAAGTACTTAAATTGTGAAAGCTCTTTTCAACTCCAATTCGGTTAAAGTACCCTATCTCATTTGGTTTCTTTCCATCAAATCTCTCACAGATGGATCCTTCTCAAGCTCTTCCATAATCCTCGCCATAGCTTTAGTTCCTCCTCATCTACAAACCCTTTTCTCTCGCTTTTAAGTCCTTTAAAAGCAATGGGTGTTTACCTCCAACAAAAAGGTTACTACAAGGGGGTATATAAAACAATTTTCGATAAAAAAATTGGGTTCCGAATTTATAAAGTTTATATAGGCATATATGACTTTAGGAGCAAAAGTTACTTTAGGCTTTAGGTACAAAGCATTAAAAAAGAGAAGGTTTATTTTAACTAACCATATTAGATAAATTATCATTATTATGGCAATCCTGAGGATAGGGGGGAAAAGATGGAGATAAAAATTGAGAACTTCAGACACGGAACAGAGCTTTTGAAACGCGGTTTTGCGTCCATGCAGAAGGGAGGCGTGATTATGGACGTGACGAGTGTAGAACAGGCGCGAATAGCGGAGGATGCGGGTGCCATTGCCGTTATGGCGCTGCATGCCGTTCCTGCGGACATCCGAAAAGCCGGTGGCGTGGCACGAATGGCCGACCCTGTGGTAGTGTCGGAAATCCTTGATGCGGTTACGATACCGGTAATGGCGAAATGTCGCATCGGGCATTCTGTGGAGGCGAAGATACTGGAATCGCTGGGCGTTGACATGGTGGATGAATCGGAGGTTCTAACACCGGTGGACACGCATCACGTGGATAAAAGAGAATTTACCGTGCCTTTTGTCTGCGGTGCTCGCGAGTTAGGCGAGGCGTTGAGAAGGATAGAAGAAGGCGCGGCGATGATAAGGACAAAAGGAGAAGCGGGAACGGGAGACGTGAAGGAAGCGGTTCGCCACATGAAACTGATTATGGGTGAGATAAGGGCGCTAAAAGGAAAGAACGAGGAAGAGCTGCGGGACGTTGCAAAAGAGCTAAAAGTGCCTTTTGAATTGGTGCAGGAGACCGCGGAATTGCAGCGATTACCGGTAGTGAATTTCGCAGCTGGCGGTGTAGCAACACCTGCAGATGCGGCACTTATGATGCAGCTCGGGGCAGACGGGGTCTTTGTGGGTTCCGGGGTTTTCAAGTCGGAAACGCCGGATAAGATGGCTTATGCAATTGTGGAAGCAGTGAACAACTTTGATGACGCAAAGAAACTTGCGGAGATTTCTAAAGGGTTGGGAATACCGATGAAAGGGATTGAAGTAAGTGCTTTGAGAGAGGAGGAGCTGCTGCAGGTGAGAGGGTGGTAGTATCTGCTCAAAATTCTGCGGAATTTTGAACAAACAGTGGAAAATGAAAAGTGCAAAGTGTAAAAGTCAAAATAAATCTTTCTTTAAGAAAAGCCTCTTAAAACTGGATACATTACGCTTTATACCAAATTTTTTAGGGCATGCATCAGAAATGATTGGGGGAAAAATCAAAAAATCGGAAAGCTTTTTTATAGTCTATGATAAATATATCGGTAGTTTAAGTCATACGCACTCATACTTAAGTGCAGGCCTTGTACTTAAGGGAGGTTGGGGCTAGGAGATGTAAAAGTGAAGGTAAATCTTGTCGGGCGTGTCAGTAATATAAAGTTGAATAAGACGAAAGTCCTCCTGCCCGTCTTTGAGGCTGTAGTGAATTCATTTGAAGCCATAGAGGATTGCAATACCGGAAGTAGCGGCTATATAAACATAAAAGTCGAGCGGGATACTTCACAGACCCAGATTGCCGATGGCGAACACTCCGAATTTTCTATTTCTGGTTTCATAGTGGAAGACAATGGGATTGGATTCAACGATAACAATTATGACTCTTTCCAGACATCGGACACGTTGTTCAAGCAATTGAGAGGGGGAAAAGGCGTTGGCAGATTCTTGTGGCTAAAGGCATTTGATAATGTAAACATCAGTAGCGTGTTCGAGAAAAACAGCAGTTTGTTCAAGCGCGAGTTTGTTTTCTTCCTTACGGACGACGACATACCGGCAGCTCAGCCAGAGAAGATTGTTAATGGCACCAGGTCAACAGTCGTTCATTTATTCGGTCTCAAGTCGGAGTACCGGGACGCATGCCCGAAAAAGCTGAACACCATAGCTATCCGGATGATTGAGCATTGCCTCTCCTTTTTTCTTTGGCCTGATTGTCCACGGGTTTTACTCACTGATGGTGAGACATCCATTTGCCTTAACGAGGAATTCACTCGATATGTAATGGATTACACTGTTTCTGGACAATTCGAAATCAAGGGGCGGCAATTTAATATCCTACATCTGAAGCCGCAATCTACTGAAGAAAGAGTGCACGGAATCCACTACTGCGCAGACAATCGAGATGTTATGTTCGAGCCCCTTCACAGTAGAATACCGAACCTTTCCAATAAAGTCAAAGAAGACGATGGTAAGTCTTATTGGTACTTGGGCTACGTTTCAGGGGATTACCTCGACCAATGCGTAAACTCAGAAAGAACTGATTTTGATATGCCAGAGGAAAATCAGCTTAACTTTCCCGGTGTCATCACCAGAGATGAACTCTCGGCAGCGGTTACAGAACAGGTGAAGACGCATCTTGCTGACTACCTGAAGAAAGTAAACCAGGAGAAGGTGAAGAGGATAAAAAGTTACGTCCAGAATAAAGCGATAGAATATCGTCCACTTCTAAAACACAAATCCGGCGTTCTTGAGTCCATTTCACCGGATATCTCCGAAGACAAGATTGAGTTGGAACTTCACAAGCTCAAAAGTGATTTTGAAATCGAAATTAAGAAACATGGTCAGGATATCCTGTCGGACAAACCCAAGTCCACAGAAGATCTACCAATATATAAGAAAAAATTGACTGCCTACATCGAAGAGGTAAACGATGTAGGAAAGTCCAAACTCGCCGAGTACATCGTGCATAGGCGGGCGATACTGGAGATACTTGGAAACAATCTGAAGTATGACAAAGAATCAAAGTATGCACGCGAAGAAGCAATCCACAATATCGTGTTTCCTCTCCGCTCTACATCTGATGATGTGGGCGCTGAGCAGCAGAACCTCTGGCTCATTGACGAGAAACTTGCATACCATTTCTTCCTTGCATCAGAGAAGGCACTAAAGCAGGTCGAACCTGCAAATTCCGACGAAAATAAAAAACCGGATCTTATTATTTTCAACAGACCATTCGCCTTTGTTGACGAAGATACACCTTACGGTTCAGTTGTGATTGTTGAATTCAAACGCCCGGGACGTGACGATTATAGTGACCATAACCTCGAAAGGAATCCCATTGCCCAAGTTTACAACTACATTGACCTCATACGTAAAGGTGAAGCAAAAGATAAGGATGGGCAGGAACTTGCAACCCAGAGGAATGTGCCCTTCTATGGGTATATCATCGCGGACATGACCAAAAGCCTTCGGCGGTTAGCCGTAAACGCGATGCTTACCCGAACGCCAGATAATATGGGTTATTATGGTTACAACTCGACCTACGAGGCATATATAGAAATCATCTCCTATCAGAAACTAGTCGCAGACGCACAGAAAAGAAACCAAATACTATTCAGGAAACTGAACCTGCCTACCGCTTAAGTATGCAAGACGGATAGAATATAAAGTAAAAGGGAATATGCTCAAACTAGAAGACTTACAATTAAAAAGCCCTGTGAAACTGAAGATAAACGTGAAATACGTATTACCAGAAGACGAGCAGAAGAAACTAAAAGAGGAAGTAGAGAAAACATTAGGAGAAGAAGAGAAATGAAAGAAGATATGTACGATGGGCAAAGCGGATGCCTCCGAATTCATTCGGAGGTGGTGCGGTCGGGGCTTTTTCTTTAAGTGTAAGTCAAGGTTAATTTAAGCGGAGGTATTTTAAATGGAACCGTGTTACCGATACAGGGCAAGGCTCGGACGAGTGGTGGATGGGGACACAATAGATGTGCTCATAGAACTTGGATTTTATGTAACGCTGCGAGAAAGAGTGTGTTTGGAAGGAATAGACACGCCAGAGATATATAGAGTTCCAAAGGATAGTGAGGAATATAAAAAGGGAATGGAGGCAACGGAATACGTGGAGCGGAGATTAAACGAGAACGGAAACGAGATGATTATAGAAACAGAGAAACGAGGTAAGTGGAGAAGATGGCTTGCAAAGATTTATCTGAAAGATGCGGATAAAACGTTGAATGATGAGTTGGTTGAGAAAGGACTGGCTAAAATTGCGAGGTGAAAGGAAATAAGCTTGGGGCTTTTTATTCAGCTATATATCCAACCTCTCTATAACAACCATCAACGGTTGGACCCATCAAGAATCTTATCAGCAGTAGCCAAAGAAGACTCCTTCTTAACCTCTGCAAACCTTTTCCCCATCGCATCCCATGAACCATACACCGTTTTAACATATTCGTCAATTTCTATATTCAGCAGCAGCAAAAGCCAAACCCATTCCTTTTGAATGAGTTCCTCAACAGCCTTATTTCCCTTTAATCTTCTGCCATGCCACCGGATAGAACGAAAATCCTGCTCAACTCCGTTATTTGTTCTCTCCAGCTTGTTCACTCTCTTTCCTCTTGGAGTTTGAACCTCAACGGTAGGTGCCAACAACCCCACCATATTCTCGGTAATCATCTGCTCAATCGTACCGAAAGCGCGCAAAAGATGATATTCTTTACCTTTAAGGACTAATTCCTCTTTTCGATTCGAACGTATTTCTTCTAAGAAGGTATCAATCCCCTTTCTGGCTGCTTTCAATCGTGTTTTTCAGATATCCGCCGATGCTCTTTAAATCGTAATCTGCCGATATGTGCTAAGAGGTCAAAGGAATAAGGCGATTTTTGAGATTCAGGAATAATTAAATGAGATATGGTTTGGATTCCGACTTATTATGGTTGTTATAGCTAATAACCATAACCAACAACGATATATTTATTATGTGAATTCACCTAATTTATATATCAACAGAAAATGTAAAGGGAGATATAGGTGAAAGAAAAAATATGAGCGAAACAAAACCGCGTATAAGAATACTGGAAGACGCAGGATATAGAGTGATTATGAAGAACGAGGATGGAACTCCGAGGCAAGTATTGAGGGGTTTTGTAAAAGAGGGAGATTATGGGAAGTTTATCTCCGTAGAAACGCACTGGGTGCAAAAAATGGATGGTGAAAAGATAGTAGACAGCCAGTGGGCGAGAAAGACGTACACTTTCCCTCATGATAAGGAGAAAGCACTTGAGAAGTGGAATTTTGTAAAGGAACTGATAGAGGAAGCTTTAGGCGCTGGTAGTGACCTGGAGAAAGAAGTAGAAGAGGAATTTGGTGAGGAACTCGAAGGGCTTGAGGAAGAGTAGTAGTTGTAGTTGTAGTTTCCCCACAATCACTCACTTCCGGAGATAGATAAAAAGCAAAGCAGCGGCAGGTGTGATTTTGACTTTTGCACTTGCTATTTTATCCTTTTTTTACAAAAAGAAAACCTGTGCTAAAAGAAAAGTTTTCTCGTGAAATAAACCCCTTCAGGGTTTTCGGGGACGTGGGCAGAGCCCACGATGTGTAATCTTGTGGTTATAATTTTCGGAATGACTATAGTTTCGCATTTCTATATTTAAAAAAGCTCTTTGCGAACTCCTCTGCTCTATCCGTAGACGTCACATGGTAATCCGCAGGAAAACAGTTTTTATACGGGAATTGAGCAAATCGAGAATCCATTAGAATGATGATGCAGCGGTCATGCTCGCTTCTTATACCCCTGCCTGCCGCTTGCAAGACCTTGGTTATCGCAGGATAGAGATAACCATAAAGCTTTCCCTTCTCCGCTCCAAATTTACCCATGTAATATCCCACCACCGTTTTTACCTCCAGTGTAGGCGGACTTAATGGCAGTCCAACCACGATAATCGCCTTTAGCATATTGGATTCAAAATCCATACCTTCGGAAAACGAACCGCCCTGCACGGCAAGCAATATCCCCCCGCTGTCATCTCTCAGCAGTTCATACAACCTGTTCTTCTCTTCCTTTCTCATCTCTCTTCGCTCTACTATCGCCTTTCTCCTTACTTCTTCCGGTAAATATACTGCAATGTCCCTTTGAAGTGCATACGAAGGGAAAAAGACCGCCATACCTCCCTGAACATATTCGGCAACCTCTGCTATCTTTCCCGCTATCTTACTGTACATCTTCTCGCCCCTTTCCGTATATCTAGTTGTGAGCCCTCTTGTAACGACAATCAATCTGTTTTCCTCTGGAAAAGGCGAGTTATACTCACGCAGAACTATTTCTTTACCTTTGATTCTATCCGAAGAAGCGCCTAAAATCTCTGCGTACATCTCAGCCGGGCATAGCGTGCCGCTCATCATTATGGTTGAATGCGCCCCCGCGAATACCGGCTCACTCACTATGGAAGGGTCAAGCAACTTGAAGTGCAGGGACGGATTTTCATTGTGCTGCGAAACCGAAAATATCCTCAAACATTTCTCGCTTGTTCTCCACTCATCGAGGAAATCGGCGATATTGAGAACGTTCCTCTGCAGCGTCTCATCTTTATATTTTGTGTTTTCATTGGTTTCAGAAGTCCCAGAGCGTTCTGCAATGTTTCGAAGCGAGTTTACGAAGTCATCGTAACTTATCGCTTCTATTCTCCGCCGCAACACCTTCTCCATCTCGTCCACCAGAAAAGCCATGTCCACGTTCATTTCTTCCTTTTTGCTTTTTCGCGCTTTCATCGCCAATTTCGCGAAGATTCTTTCTAATTCCATAAGGTTGCCGTATATATCGCGATTTGTGTAGCGGAGACCACGTGCCGCTTCGGTTATGGTGCTCATACGCAATTCACTGCTGAGATTGTTCCTTATACGGTCCGGGAGGTTATGCGCTTCATCAACGATTACAATGACGTCTTCCAAACCCTTCCCTATTTTCTCTAATACCGTTTCTGCAATATCCGATGAAAAGAGGTAATTATAGTCGCAAACGAGCACGTCAGCGGATTCGCCCACTTCCAACGCCGCCTTGTAGGGACATACACCTCTGAAACTGCACCATTCATACAGCTCCTCCACGTGCATTATCTCTTTTCTTATACGCTGTTGTGCTTCTTCATCGCGATTAACGAAATAACGGCATCTTCGATTCTTCTGCTCAGACCTGCAAAATTCACTGAATAGCGAGTAGAACTCACGGTATATTGACCCCGCTTTTGCTCGTGGGCACATAGATTGCTTAGAAATAATATCAACAACCACGAAATTGCGTTTCGCATGCTCTTTTATCAGTCTGAGTGTATCAATCGCTATTTTATGCTGACTGCGCTTGGAAGTGAGGAAAAAGACGGTTTTATCGTTTTGAATGGCGTACTGCAACGCAGGAACGAGAACGGCAACGGTTTTTCCTATCCCGGTAGGTGCATGAGCCGCGAGGATGTTTCCACCTTCAACAGCCTGTTTTACGTCTTCCATAAACTCTCTTTGCCCTTCTCTTATTGATGGGAAAGGAAAAAAGGAAGGTTTATCTTCTTCCATTGCATTAATTAATAACTAAAAATTGTTTTTACTTTTAATCTTAAGGGATATATTATCTAACAGAAACAAGAGGGAAGGAGAAAGAGATGAAAAGGAAAGTACTGGTGTATCCGCCAAATAGTATGATTCTGTCGGATTTAGTGGAAAGGGGAGGACATGAGTCGTTAGTATTGATGCGTGAAATAGGAGAGCACGTGCGGGATGCGGAAATAGACGCACCACCGATAAACATCACCGAAGAGGATTTAAAAAGGGCGTTGAGGTATGTATCCGTGGAAGAACCCGCGGGATTAAAAGGAAGAATAGGACTGCTCGCTCCACTGCTGGAGAAGGCAGAAGCCTCGATAATACTGAGTGATGCACCACCCACTTACGGCTGTATGGGCTGTGCCGTCGCTGACGAATTCTTCAAGTTCTTGATAAGGAAGCGCGAGATACCGACGTTGGAGGTGCGGTATGAAGGAGGAGAAAGGACGGATGAGATGGTCACAGAGATAATGGCGTTTTTAGAGCAATTATCGAAAGAAGAGAAAAAAGTAAGGTAAAAATGACGAAGGTTGCACAGATTTCTTGCGGGACGGAATACAGTGGAATTCAATGGATGCTTAACGACATAGCCGAGCGCGTAGGTATTGAACTGGTTTATCCGGAGATGGAATTGTCGAAGGTGGGGGAGGCGTGTAAAGAGATTGGATTTGAAGCTGAAAGCCCGTCTCTAAACATCATGATGGCAAGTGCGGTATCCATGCTGGATGACCCGGCGATAAAGGGTGCTCTTCTGCTTACCTGTTTCAAGTGTTCGGAGGGAACGATAGTAAAAGACATGATAAGGCGGTTTCTGCACGAAAGAACGGACATGCCGGTGATATTATACTCAAACGTGGAGAAGCCGAAGGAGATAGAGCTATACTCGCGATTAGAGGCGCTGAAGACGCTGATAGCCAGGAAGACGCTGCTGATGCGTGAGAAGCAAGAAGGAGTTACAATGGGTGTTGATTCCGGCTCCTCGACTACAAAGGTCGTGGTGATGCGAGATAACGAAATAATAGGGAAGGGATGGCTGCCAACGACAGACCCGGTAAAAAGCGCGGATGATGCGATAGAAGCGGCGTTAAAAGAGGCGGGGATTCCAGAAAATGCGGTGGAAGCGGTTGGCGTGACCGGGCACGGGCGAGAGCTCGTAGGCGAACACTTGAGGGCAGACCTCAATTTAGAGGAAGTGAGCGTGATATCAAAAGGAGCAGCTTTACTTTCCAAATGTCATAAAGGCGATGCAACGGTAATAGACATGGGTGGAATGAACAACAAGCTGATTCTGATGCGCGATGGAATAGCAAATACGTTTAACCTAGGCGGTATTTGCGCTGGGTCGTCGGGTAGGTTTCTGGAAATAGCCGCTCGTAGAGTGGATGCAGACATTACCGAGTTGGGGCAGCTTGCGACGGAGTCGAAAGAGCGGTACGAGCTACAGAGCTATTGTATGGTCTTCGGGATACAAGCCCTTGTCGTTGCTCTCGCTTCTGGCGTAAAGAGGGAAGACGTAGCGGCTGCTGCGTGTCGCTCCGTTGCAACGCAGGTATATGATAACCAGATGCAGGAGATGGAAATGCGACCGCCGATTATTTTTGTTGGCGGCGTGTCATTGATAGAGGGTGTGAAACGAGAATTTGAGAATATACTTGGCGTTGAGATAATTGTACCGCCGTATTCGCAGTATGCAGGAGCGGTGGGTATGGCGACGTTGGTGTCGGGGGTTTAGTCGTTACAAAAATAAAACCACGAGAGTTCACGAGAAACCTTTTCTTAGAAAGAAAAGCTTTACCAACAACTTTTTTACCTTCGGTAAAAACCTTGACTAAAAACAGTTCCATAGTTTTTCTTTTAGCACAGGTTTTCAGCGAAGCGATTTTTCCGTAAAGGCTTTTGCGAAGCAAAAGGGTTTTTTGTGAAAAAGAAAAAGTGTTGTGTAATCTTGTGGTTACGAAAGGCGCTAAAGGAATACTATCTTTTTATTTCGCGTAGGGCTGTTATAACAAATATTTTGGAGAGGAAAAACAACCGAAAAGCTTTTATATATCGGGGATAAATGTATATATAAGGCTAAACCCTCGAAGTATAAACCCTGATAATTATCCTAGTCTAAAAAGCTTCATAGGTAAGTATGGAGCCAAATATAGACACTTAGAGATTAAAAATATCGGGAAGATATGTGTTGACTTTTGGAGTGATTCCTGTAAATATATTGATGAAAATGGTAAGGTTAAAGAAAGGAATAGCGAGGATTACCCGATGAATTATAATGAGAAGATACTACCAGGAGAAACGAGAGTGCAAATCCCAGCATTATGGGATCCAAACATAGAACTGGAAAAAACGCCGCATATAATTTGGAGAATAAAATCTTATGATGTTCTTGGTTTTAAGTATTGTAGTTGTAGAATATTTAAGTCAAAAAATGGTAGTGTATACACGTGCAAAGAATGGGGAAAAAGAAATGTTTTCCCTGGTTGGTTGTTCTATCGAAAATGCAAAATGTTTGGGGGATGTTTATATGATAAGTTCGACAAAGTCCATGAGGAGCAAAAATGAACAAAAAGCAATGGAAAGGTATTATTGGTTTCCTTAGTCTGCCAACAGTAGTATTTGCCATAACCTCTCTTTTCTATAGTTCCTTCGCTTGCAGTGAGGATGATACGTTGATAGCCATGAAAGCTATGGAGTATTCCCTACTTACATGGATATGCTTGATATTTATAGGTATATGTTTTATTTGCTGGATTTTAGAAGATTAAAGATATAAAAAAGGAGAGAAAAAGAATGATAGATGAGAGGGAACAACGAGGATGCACCCGAATCCATTTGCGTGTGGCTGGGCTGGGGCTTTTAAAAGGTAGACGTTGCAAAGAGCGAAAATTAAAATAAATCGGGGATGAAAATGCAATTAAACACTGATGAGGTGAGTTAGATGGATGTAACGATATTTTTCATATTATTAGCTCTAATTTTTGGTTTTATTCTTGGGTTTTTGATATATAAAGCAGTTTCGAAGGGTGAAGTTCTCGAAAGGGCAGAAGAGAAAGCAAAAGAATTTTTTGATCGGCAAAAAGAAGAACTTAAGGCATCAATAGAAAGAGATTACGACGCAAGATTTGAAAATTGGAAGAGGGAAGCTGAAAAAGCTATAAAAAAGAAAACACTTGAAACGAGTCGTGCCAGTTTAAAAGGAAGAATTGGGGAGCAAATGGCTCCTCTTCTGCCAATATTTGAATACAATCCCGCAGATGCTCGTTTCATAGGAAACCCTATTGATTATGTGATTTTTGATAGATATACCGACGTTAAAGATAGAAATACAGATGATCAGATTACGATAATTTTTATGGACGTTAAAACAGGAAAGAGTGCTTATTTGAATCCAACTCAGAAAAAAATCAAAGAGGCTGTTGAATCAGGCCGTATAAACTGGAAAACGCTATTTTTGGGAGATTTATCAAAATTTGGCGAGAATATTCCAAAGTATGAAGGTGATATAGAAGAGAACATTACAAAAATTGCTGGTATTGAGCCAAATAAACTCTGCAATATTATCTGCAAAGTTGATTCGATTGGTGTTAAAAATGAATTTGAAGGAGGAAAAGTAGCACATGTTTACATATCAGATGACACTGGTAGCATTGATGTATCACTTTGGGATGAATATACTGATCTTGTCGACAGGCTAAGTATAGGTTCGTTAATCAAGATTGAAAATGGTTATGCAAAAAAATCTGAATTGTGTGGGGAGATAGAGTTATATGTTGATAGAATAAATAGAGGAACTGTTACGTTTTTAAAAAATAATGTAAAATAAACACAAGAAAGGGATGTAAAGCCCTGTACGCACAACGGATGCCTCGGAATTCATTCCGGGGTGGCGCGGTTGGGGCTTGATTGACTTAGGCTGTGGCGGAATCTCAACGGTCACAAGAATTACCGGCACGTCTTATACAACAATAAGAAAAAGGATACAGGAACTTACTTGGCAATCTGGACAACTAAACGCATACGCTACATCTTAAATGGAATTATTCTATTTAAAGTACCAAGAAATGATACGGAACCGGATGGTGACTGAAAATTCGGCAGGTTATTTTCTGGCAAGCCCTTAGTTGTATGTGTTTAGTTTAACCACCGGTTACACAGATTTCCACGAGAAAACTTTTCTTAAAAAGAAAAAGTGTTGTGTTAATCTGTGTCTATAAAAGAGGCATACTTGTTTTTGTACACTCCTCCGCAACCATTTTCGATATGCTTATTTTGCTGAATTCCGATTCTATCGTATCAGTCGCGATTATCTCTTTGACACCTGCGTGGAGCATTCGCGGAACCGCATTTTGCACAAAGACGCCGTGTACGCATGCGACATAAACGTCGTGCGCACCTTGTGATTTTAACATGGCTGTTGCTTCTGATATTGTCCCACCAGTGGAAATTATGTCGTCCACGATAACGACGTTTTTCCCTTCTACGTTTAACTCTTTTGGTTTTATTTCCACTTTCTCACTGCTTATCCGCGTCTTCTCCAGCACGTCATAATCGAAGCCGTAGGGTGCGGCAACTGCTTTTGTTAGCTCTGTTGCTCCTCCATCGGGGCCTATTATCACCGGATGCGGTATTTTTCGTTTCGCTACATAATCGCCGATTAAGGGAGAAGCATCCAGCTCTTTCGTATTTACATCGAAATACTTCAATATTCCTCTGTTATGCACATTAACCACGTAAATTGTATCAACTACACCGGCGGCGCATATACTTCTTGCAATTGCTCTTATGGATATAGCTTCGCCGGGTTCAAACTTTTTATCCTGTCTTGCATATCCCAGATAAGGGATAACAACTTTTGTTTTACTTGCTTCTTCCGCTGCGTCTATTAACTGCAATAAGCATATCAGGTCGGAATCTGTTCTGATGCTCTGCACGATGGTTACTTCTTCGTCTTTTATGTTGTCCAGCACACGCGTGTATAATTCGCCGTCTGGGAAGCGCTTGAATTCGCAGGATGAAGCTTTGCAGCCCAGCTCCGCTGCGATTCTCGCAGCTAACGCCTGTGCAGACATCCCGCCTATTATTTCCATCTAAAACCTCCTCAAGAAATCTTCAATCACTTTTATATCTTTTTCGTTTAACCCATACAATTTGTAAACAAGCTCGTTTATCTCCTCCTCGAGCTCAGCAACAGAAGGAGATTTTACCTTTGCATTATCCTTTTCCAATTTTTTCAAAACCTCTTCTACAATTGCATCGCTCTTTGGAATGAGAATCTGCTTCTTCTCGTCTTTCTTTGCATTCTTTCCTTTCAGTGCAGTGACAACGTAATTTGCTTTTACCTTTGATTCAACGAAAACGGACTTTTCTTTTTTCCCAATTATAATGTTGTAGCCCCTACCGGTGATATTTTTCTCTATCACTGGTTCAATCACTTTGTGATTGGAATTGAATGAGAGGGGCAAGAGGTCGAACTCTTCGCCCCTGTTCCGGTAGCCCTGAATGTATTCGTTTGGGAAGTTCTCTTTTTTCTGCTCAAGCTTTACTTTTTCGTTGATTTGCTCGACTTTCTTCGTTATTTCGTTGGCGAGGTCTTGCTCTTCGGGAGTTTGTGGGAGTTTGATGGGGAGATGTTTAAGGAATTGTTCTCTGAATTCAAAGCTACCCCGACCTAATCTTGTCAAATAAAACTTAGTAATAAAATAAAATTCAATTAGTTTTGAATTTAATATAGGAGTTAGCAATGCTAAATCAATTTTTGAATCGTCTTTTCTGATTATATGAATTGTTTTGTAGCAATAGTAATCGTGTTTATCATAAACAACTCTTAATTTTTTACCTATCCTTTTTATTACTATTTTTGGACTCTCATATAACTCTTTGTCCTTGCCTTCTGCCATTTTTTCGGGCTCAAATTTAACGTATTCCCCAGACCACAAAATCTTATACTTATCAACAATGTCTTTCCCTCGGATATGCTTTTTATAAAATGATTTTTTAGTTACATTTAGTGCCTTGTATTCCATTGCAGAAATGAAGAATTTGTCTTTAAATTTACTTGTATCTGGACGAAGCCCACGCCTTATATCAAATACTACAGAAGGCACTAATTCCTTAGATGCCCTCTCTACTTTCTCCACAAGAGGCAGTAGCTTATCAGGTAAAGAGAAATCAAAAATCTGTTCTTCATTTTCAAAAAATCTGGATTGAGAAACCATATAAAAATCCAGGTGATTGAGCAAATATCCGAGCGATTTCTCAAGTGAGTCTATGTTTTCTAATTCAAGCGGTATATCTGTCTGGATTTTGATATCTACTTTGATTGGCTCCCTGCTCGTAACTTGAGTGTTCCTCATTATCATAATGGCAGATGCGGGTAAAGAGGAAGTAAAAGTTTGAATTCCAGAAAAATCGATGAACTGTTCAAATTGAGCATTATTCAAGATGTACCCTCTTAATCCCACCCCACTATCCAAGACGCAAAACTTATTAGAGGTTATATACCCCAACTTTCTATTAGTATTAAGCCACTTAATCCCTCTTCCAACAAAAAGATAACTTATATCATACTGTCCGACCGCAAGCTCTTCATAGGTATCTCTGTAAATTTCTTTTTCTCCGATTCTGGATGTTCGCACATAAGGCGGATTTCCAACCACAAAATCATACTTCACGTAATTCTTCAGAATTGCTGCAAGCATTATATCCTCTATGGATTTTATCAGTTTGCCGTCACCGAAAGTTGCTTTGAGTTCCTCGAACTTCTGTAAGAAGTGCTCGGCGTATGGCGTGAAGAAAGAAACCAATACGCTCCACTCCTTATCATCAAGATACAGCTTGAAATTCCTTTCCAGATTCTCGTTATCAACCGCATATTTCTCCTGCCATGCTGACTTTTTCACTGTGTCAAAAACCGCCTGAAGAGCGGCAAAGTATTCCTGAACATTCAACAAATCGGTTCTTGCGAATACGTCTTTATCGTAAGGCATTTTTATCTTCAGGTTTCCACCATCAACTGGCAAGCACGTGTCAATTAAAATATGGCGAATGCCTCTCGCGGATTCCTCGATGGTTACTTTTCTCGCTTCTCCTTTCGTTTCATCAACTAAAGAATCCGTTCTGAAAATAGGCAGGCGGTTCAAAACAAAATGCGGGTCTTCATCCATCGCTTTCTTATACGCGGGAATCAAGACGAGCATGAACTGCATCTGAGCCATGAAGGTAGCGAACGGATGGATGTCAAACCCCGCGATGCAGTATTCGTTACAGAGTTCCTTTAAAATCCCTGACCAGCCCTTTTCCTCCACGACTTGCTCAGAAGCTTTCAGGTATCTCCTCAATGCTTCTACCAGAAACGTCCCGGAGCCACATGCAGGGTCTAACAACCTTTTGCCAATCACACTCCGCCCTTCATAGCCAACCGCATCGAGTATATATTCAACCACCTCTTTTGGCGTATAAAATTCTCCAAGTGCCTTTCGCGTCTCCTTATCAAAATACCGCTGGTATAGCGTCCCCAGCGGGTCACCAACAATCTCGGAAAAGTCGAACTTGTAGAGCGTTAAGATAATGTCTGCAAGAGCCTCGCCAAAGTAAGCTTTTTGCTTTTCATATCGAGGACTGTAAAGAGAATCTCCAGCACTTAATTCTTTATAACTGTCCTCCCACCAGTAGAAAATATCCCCCTCAAAAACGGATTTCACGAGCTTCTGTTTCATGCTCTCAATTAAATCCCGGGTTGTTATCGCCCAAGCCATGAGCGATATATCCCCTCTAAAAGAGATATTACGAATCTGGTTTTTAATGAACCCCGAAAAATCAATATCAGGCAGTTTGTAATCCTCACAAGCCTTTGCCAGGATTAACCTTGTGAACAACGAATAAGCACTTTCCAAGCAGAACATGAACTTGAACAGATTCTCTTCGGTCGTCTCAAGCCCGATATTATCCATTATCCTCCGCCAGTTTTCTGGCACTTTCTCCGGCTTCTTCGCGTACGAAATCTTCCAGAACTTGTATGCACTTTTAAGAAACTTCGACCGTTCCAATTCAAAATCAAAAAGACCTATTGTCTTTTGAATTAAGTTCACAAAGATGGATTCCTCTTTCAATTCGAAACTGTCGAAGAAATGCTGCTGTGCAATCTCCGAGGATAGATTTACTCTTTCCTCTGGTTTATCAAATCTCTCGAAATAGCTAAGCACCGCTTCAATCCTCGTTCTTTTAATCTCCGGTTTTTTTAACCAGTCATAAACCTCTTCGCACTGGGATAAGGCAACCTCGCCAAGATTTACTCGCAGTTTTCTTTCCCCGTTAGAATTTATCCGCTCGTAAAGCAGAAGTTCCAGCCCATCGGTGAGCAGTCCATACCGTGCTTTGAGCGGTTTTACATATCGCTCCCAAAGCTGTGCAAAATCTCGTTCTACATCAATCTCAGTCGGCCGTTTAAATTCAACCACAAAAACGACGTTTTGGTAGTCGTCAGAGGCAAGCAGGTCGCTTCTTTTTCCTCTTACGCCTTTCTCAAATCGTACGTCTTTTAACTCACCCTCGTAACCGAGCACTTCGAGAATGCCACTTTTAACAAATGCCACCCTCAAATCTTCTTCAGAGATATCTTTTCCACTTTTTATCTTGCCCTGAAGCTTTTTTAAGCTCGCCCGGATATTCTTTGCAGTATCCATTTTAGGTTATACTTCTCTAATATCCTTTACAAGGAAATTTCCATTTAGCTTTACGCCTTCTATTTTGATATTCTTACCGATTAAAGCGTTTTTTATCCTTTCAAGCGTTGTCGTTTCACCCAACTTTTTCGCCTCTTCCAGTGTAATATTCGCACTTTTCTCCGTCATATCCTTTTTGAAAATCAACGTGCATCGTTCTTTTCCATCGTCAAATCTGGCTTTAATTCTTAGATCCCAAACCCCTTCAACATCGCTGTGAACGATGCAAAAGTCATCTATTATCCATCTGTTGCACTTCGGACACCGCTGAATAAGACCACTCCCATCGTAAATCTGCGTTATTTTCCCGCTAAGCGTCGAGCCGACCTTCCGCGTTTTCACGGGTTTTTTCAATATGCCTTCTGTGGATGCTAAATGACGCATTTTCGTATGTTATATGTACGTGACTTTTTCCCTCTTAAATACTTAGTTGTATGTGTTTAGTTTAACCACAGATTACACAGATTACCACGAGATTATTTATTAATTTACTAAAGAAACTTTCTTTGTTTTTTCTTTTAGCACAGGTTTTCTTTTTTTAAAAAAAGAAAAAGTGTTGTGTTAATC
>QBUL01000140.1 GCA_013180605.1 Candidatus Methanophagaceae archaeon GoMg1
TCCTGATTATCTGCGTTCATCTGCGTCCGATTATCAAAAATTATTCTTTCTTGTGGCTATATGCAATATAATTCTCTTTTAAGTTTCTCTTTACTAAGAATATTTTGATTGAACTTATGAAGAAAAGGAGGAGAAAAGGAAGAATAGAAGACATTGCCTTACAGCGGATAGAGCGGCTGTTCGAACTCGCAGAAGCCGATGCGAGAGAAAATGAGATGAAAGGGAGAGGCAGGAGGAGTGATAGATACGTGCAGCTTGCACGAAAAATCGGGATGCGGTATAGGGTGCAGATACCACATCATTTAAAGATGCGGATTTGTAAAGGTTGCTATGCCTTCTTAGTCCCGGGTGAAAATGCACGCATTCGCCTCCGAGGCGATTATATCACGACAACTTGTCTGAAGTGTGGTAAGCAGATGAGACGACCTTATAAAGCACTTCGTGCTCCTTCGCTGAGGAGGGAATAAGGACTTGGGGAATAGCCAATAGCTAATAGCCAATAGCCAACGGGGGTATATTTGTCCGATTTCTTTTAAAAATTCACTACCTCTTTTATTATCTCAAAGGCTCGCTTTAAATCATCAAAACTCGCAGCATACGATATTCTCACGTGATTCTTACCCATAGTTCCAAATGCCGACCCTGGTGTGACTATTACCCCTCTCTGCTTCAATGTATCTACAAATTCTTGCTCATCACCTACACGAGGGAAGATATAAAAAGCTCCTTTTGGCGTGTTAAACGTCATCTCCATATCGTGAAGGGCATCAACGGCAAAATCGCGTCTTCTTTTGAACTCGCTTCTCATCTCTGCTACACCGTCTTGTGGACCCGAAATAGCAGCCAACGCGGCGTGTTGCGAAATTGAAGATGCACACGCCTGAATATACTGATGGATTTTCAGCATTTGCTCTACGTATTCTTCGCGAGCTGCAAGATAACCCAATCTGAACCCGGTCATTGCGTAGGTTTTTGAGACCGCATTCACCGTGATGACTTCATCAGAGAATCTCGCAGGGCTTATGTGCTTCAAGACATTGTATATAAGATGCTCATAAACCTCATCGGAAATGATGGTTATGCGATGGTCGTGGGCGATGTCAACGAGTGCTTTTATGTTCTCCTCGCTTTCCACCGCACCCGTGGGATTAGCAGGGGAATTTATTATCATCGCTTTTGTTTTTGGCGTGATTTTTTCCTTTACTACTTCGGAGGGCATCGTGAAGTCTTCGCTTTCGCTTAGCGGGACACCGACTGGCTTCGCCTCTGCTAATTTCGTTAGTGGTGCGAACGAAACAAACCCGGGATTCGGTATCAACACCTCATCTCCTCTTTCTACAACTGCAAGGAGTGCTATATGTAACGCTTCGCTCGCACCGGACGTAACGATTATCTCTTCAGGGCTAGCGGAAAAATTATTATCTCGTTTGAACTTGTCGCATATCGCCGCTCTAAGTTCCTCTATGCCTTTATTAGAGGTATAAGAGGTAAATCCCGCGTTAAGTGCCCGTATAGCGGCTTCCTTTACATGCGCCGGTGTATCAAAGTCAGGTTCACCGAGACCCAAGTTGAAGAACTTGCCAGATGCGGTTTCAAACGCCTTCCTTATGCCTGAAATATCTATGTCCTCAATACGATGTGCAAATTTATCGACCATTTTTTGTTTATGTTTTCTACCCTTATACCTGTTATTCTACCATTTAATACTCTTTGTACAAATTTATATATGATATTAATGATAATCACGGAGGATATGAAATGAAATACGATGCTTTGTTGAAGGTGTTTGACGAACTCGCTGCTTATTTGTCGGCGTACAACGTAATATCAGAAGGCGAACTCGTTTTGAAGATACGCGAAAGTATAAAATCGGTGCTCAGCGATGCTGAAAGAGCCGAACTGGAGACGAAATTGAACGGAACTTTAGAAGACGTGATTTTCAAAAGCATAACAAGTACCGAAAAGGTCTCTGTTTTTTCCCCTGACATGCATACACGGATAAATTATCAAGGCGAAGTGTTTTACTGCGTGCCAACGCATAGATACATGAGTAATGAGCTGGAGGCGGCTTTTTTGCGCTGGGCAAGGATAAGGAACCCTCCGAGTGCGTTAACGCGTGTGGTGAAAGATTTCATGGAACGATGCGGCTATCAGGTAGAAAACACGGTGCCTAAAAATGAGCATATCGAAATGATAGCGGTGAACAAGTACAAAAATCAAAACGGACATAGAAGCAAGCACATCTTCATTTTTCCTTCGATTAAGTTTGTTCCTCAGTTTGTAGACAAAATGGAGAACTCGGAAGCAGAGGAGGAAAAAGGAGAGGGAAACGAAAACGTAATTGTTGTTCCGACAGAGAAGACGCCTGCCCCTTTTATCTCGTTCTTCCGCGAGCATGACGCGGGTGCCGCAATGATATGGGTGGCGGATGTGGAGAAGAGAACAATAGACCCTTTTATAGGGAATCCCGGAGATGACGACGCCATAGAAGCTAATTTTGCTAATCCCGAACAGGCGAGAAAAGCGGTAAGCGTATGGACGAGGAAAATGCACTTCGTTGAGTTATGATTTTGCGATTGTTTACCGCTGAGCCCGCAGAGATCACAGAGAATCAGAAAAAACATTTTTTTTTGTCGTCTCAGCGCTCTCCGCGATCTCGGCGGTGAATAAATACATGATTTTTTACTGTCCAAATCTTCTTTTGCGTAACTGAAAATCGCGTACAGCACGGAGGAGGTCTATCTTCCTGAATTTCCGCCAATTAATGTCCGTGAAATAAAATTCGCTGTACACCGATTGCCAAATCAAGAAATCGGTTAAACGCGTTGTGCCCGACCTGATAACGAGATCAGGGTCGGACTTGAATATCAACTCCGATTCTATCAGTTTCTCGTCTATCTCTTCGGGCTCTATTTCACCTGCTTTTACCTTCTTTACAATCTCTTTTATCGCTTTTGTCAGCTCGCTTCTCCCGCCCAACCCGATAGAAATATTTATTTCCCTTTCTTTGTTCCGCATGTCGCTCTCGTTATCTGCACTTGCATCGGCACCCTCCACGGATTTTTTATATGCGGTTTCCGGTCCTGGCCCTGGTCCGTCCGTATATATTGCAATAGAAGCTTTTTCTTTACTCAGCATCCTTGTTATGCTCTCCGTGAGGTGCGAGTATGCTTTTTCTAACACGTTCTTGTCCACCCCATCGCGGATAACCCCGATGTAAACACTTATAATCTTTATCTTCAGGGTATAGCACCAATTTATGAACTGCCTCAGTTGTTCCATTCCTATGGTATCCGAAAGAAGGTCAGATTCATCTAACACAAGGAGAACGTGATTCACCGGGATAGAGGAATTCAGGATTCCTTTTTTTAATATCTTCTCATATGCGTACACGATAGGGTCTAACATAGATAGCATAGCGCCGGGAGAGGGATTCGAACCCTCGCTCCCCATAAGGGGAAGTAGGTTAGCAACCTACCGCCTTAGACCTCTTGGCTATCCCGACCGACCATGTCCACATCATTTAATGTATGTAGATAAACTATATTATAGTATTTTTTATTTGAGACACAGATTTACACTTATTTACGCAGATTTATTTTATCGCTTTCCACCGCTTTATTAGATCGTACTCCTGCTTCCCAGCGCCGAGTTCAATCCCGAAAACGTCAAGTGCGCGTGCCACGATAAAATCAACCATATCGAGCACGGTTTTTGGCTCGTGATAATATGCCGGCGATGCGGGCAGCATAATAGCACCTGCTTTCTTTACCGTAACCATATTCGCAAGATGAATAAGACTAAGTGGCGTTTCCCGTGGAATAATCACCAATTTTCGACTTTCCTTTAGGCATATTTCGGCTACTCTCACGACCAGCGTGGTGGATATGCCCGATGCAATAGAGCCCAGCGTCTTCATACTGCAAGGCGCTATTATCGCTCCATCATACCGCACGGAGCCGCTACTCAGCGCTGTTGTGAAGTCGGAATTGTCGTACACGTGAGAAGCAAGCGCATATATTTCATCGAGTTCGTACTCGGTTTCGATAGAGATTATTTTTTTTGCGGGTTCGGATACAATGAGATGTGTATCGGCAATATTTCTCTCTTTTAGCACTTCTAACAGTCTTATTCCGTATATGACTCCACTTGCTCCTGTTATGCCCACTACTAGTTTCATTGTGTATAAAGTATAACTTCCTTTTATTTAAGACACGGATTTACACTGATTTTTTTCTTTTATTGGGCTATGCTATTTTTAACGGCATTAATCTTTTCATCTGTGTCAATCTACGTTAATCCGTGTCTATAATTTATTTTCTGTTTTCTTGTATCAGTTTTTTTCTAATAGGCTCCAAGACCTCATTTAAATACCGCACTGCATTTGTCTTTACGTCTAACGGGTGTAGCCGTCCACGTACATAATCGAGTTTGAAGTCCTCATAACTCGTATAATTTATATTGCCACCGTATTTATCTTTCCTTTCTATCTCCACTGCACCAATATTTTCATCGGGAAATAAGGTGTGCTTGTAGATTTGCAGTATCGGATTGCCATCCGCTACTTCAGGCGGGCAATATGCATCCATCAATTTCTTCTCCACGCTTTCTTCTGTCTCATGCACCGCTATGTAATTACCCAGTGATGAAGACATCTTCTCGCCATCTAACCCGATTAATAGCGGCGTATGAATACAGATAGGCGGTTTAAAACCCAGTTTCGGCAGGTTCTCGCGTGCAAGCATGTGTATTTTCCGCTGGTCTATACCACCTACAGCCACGTTTATGTTGAGGAACGCGATATCTATGGCTTGCATCAACGGGTATATCGCCTGAGACACTTTACGGTCTTTCGTGCTCCTCGAGAGCTCATCCATGCTCCTCCGCGCTCGTTTTTCCGTCGTCACCGTAGCGAGCTTTAACACGTTCATCATATATTCTTGCTCCATCTGAAAAGAAGAGCCAAAAATGAACTCGGTCTCGTCGCTTAACCCTGCTGCGGCAAAGCACCTCTTGTTGTAGTCTGCGGTTTCCCTTATCTGCTCAAAGCTACCTTTTTCGTTCAGATATGCGTGCATATCGGCGAGAAGCACGATTATGTGAAACCCAATGCGTTGCAGTTCCCGCAGCTTGTTTAGTATGGGCAAATGCCCGATGTGCACACTGCCACTCGGCTCATATCCTACATACGCTCTTAACTCCATGTCTGACTCAGACTTTAACTCGGACTTTGACTTTGCCATTAATGCCAGAGCATCCACTAATTCCGCCCTCGTTATTATCTCCTCCACGTTTCGTTCTAAAATCTTTATCGCTTCGCTTTCTTCCATTTTAACTGTTTATTTTCGATTCTGCATATTACCGGTAAACGTAAGATAATTCCCTTTTTCCTTTTCTCCCTGCCCACCTTTACCTAATTATAGAGAATCCTCCTTATAAATTTTTCCATTTCCATCTTCTAATTTTTGGTGCATTATTTGTTTACACGAGTTGTTGGGAATATAGAAACTACGGATTCTCAAAGCGGCTACCGAGCTTATAGCAGAATGAACGTGAGAACTAAAAAAAAGAAATTAGTTGGAATACAAGTACAATTAACAATAAATATTAAATTAAGAATGCCCCACATAGGACTGCTAATCCACGGACCCGAGGTAATAGACGAAGGCGAAGCAGGAGAAGCGATAAAAACACTGATGGATGCAGCGGGATTTGAAGTAGTGGCGGCTTTGGGTGGAATAACAGGTAAAACAGCGGTTATAGACGCTGGTATGCAGCACGTGATAGACATAAGCAGGGATATGAGACCCTCAGAAGTAATGGACGATTTTGTCGAGCGAGACGTAAATTTTATCCTGCTGGTGAACCATGCAAAGACCGAAGAGAGCGGGTTCATGCTCGGTGAAGGCATTCTGAGACGTTTTTTTGATAGGCGTGGTAGTGCCGCAAAGGAAAATATTTCGTTTGTGCAATTAGAATACGGCAGCGGGAGCAGGATTATTATTCGATGGCTCTTGAGACCCGACGATGTGAGGGTATATAAAAGACTAACCAGGGTTTTCAGTGAGTTCCGTGAGAGACAACCGTACAAGCTCGAATCAAGATGCAAAAAAGATGCTCGTTCTAATCGCGTATATCGCGAGATAAAGGGCGTGCATCCCGGAGAGAAAATTGTTGTGGATGGCGTTGTTATCGGAATGGTCTCATCCTCGCATAAAACCAAAAATAATAGCGTTACGCTGGTAGCGAAAGAGGGAAAACTGGTGGTTGTTATTGGCGGCAGGTTAATAAAACATAACCTTGAGAAGTTGCCTTCTCCGTTGGAGTTGGAAAAAGTGTTAGTAAAGACCGCGAGTGTTATCAGGAGGACAAACCCGAAAAGGGTAGGGGTAGGAACAGGAACGGATGAACGTGAATCGCAGGGAACAGGGAGGGAAAAGAAAAAGAAGCGGGCATGCCTTTTTTATAGCGTTGACAACCTTTTTCCGAAACTCAAGGATGCTGAAGATGCCGGTGCTGACGTTGTGGTTGCGGTGACCATAGGGGACGATACAACAAGCATTGCCGGCGACATACTGAAACGGTTTGGCATTCGCATGATAGGCATTACAGACGGCGATGCGGATGGACTGATAGCGGGAATAGAACGAGGAGCTGTACTGGAACAATACGATAAGTTCCTGCCTCCCGATTCGTTGATCATACGATTGAAGCCCGAGCGGGATGACATTATAGGAGAAAAGGTAAAGGAAGAGATTTTCGGGGGTGCCGAAGAAATCGAACTGGACGGTGATATTGAGCAGCAGATTAAGGCGTTGAAACACCGCATACTTCACATGGCTGAACAGGATATTATAGGGGTGTTGAGTTCTCCGCCTATCACCACAACCATATGATTATCGGGAGGAATATCACACCCATTATAATGTTAGGAATATTAGATTTTTTATATTAAAACGTCTCTTCTCAAAGCTTATTTTATATCCCCTTCGCTTTTCACCTTCATCACTTTTTTAGGGGAGGGGAAATGTAAGAAATCAAAAAATCTAAATCCCATTATCTCAAAATCGAGAAAAATTTAAAAAGGGTAGGGTTTATTAGATGAAGAAATAATATCTTGTGCATACGATATAAAATGGATATAGGAACCCATCTCATCTTTTCGGAAGAACTTCTTGAAACTTGTAGTCTTGAAAAAGAATACAAAATCTGGGGAATAGCACCAGATGTAGTCGAAAAACATCATAGATGGCAACATAGTTTCTCTAAGATAGGATGGATTTACAATAGGTTCGGAGAAAAACACGAGCCATCTAAGGATAAAAAAGCGATTTCTCTATGTGTAGTATCTCATCTCTATTTGGATATGTTCAACGGGGTTTTACCTGCATTTACATTCCCTCCATATTTCACTATGAACGTTCCAGTAGAAGAAATTAAAGAGTTGGTGAAGGATTTGAACTATCTTACTTATTCAACACCTGAAGAATTTTACGAAGAAGAGAGGAAGGTTTTTGAAGAATTAAAAGAAGGAGAAGCGTGCGACTATATCTATGCAATGATTATATCGTTAGCTGATTACACTTACCTTTGGAGACCAAACATAAAAAGAAGAGCGATAAAATACTTAGAAGATTTCGTAGGAGAAAGAATTGAGATAAAAAAGGATTTAGTAGAAGAAATGAGGGAGCTTACAGAGAAATACAAAAATCTTATAAAGAAGTGGTGCGAAAGAATTTAATCACTTTTAAATAAGAAATTGTTCCGAAAGTATCTCCAGTTTTGAAAATATGTCAACTTTTCATTATTTATACGGTCCTTTATCTTTAACCAGTAACTCTCTTTCCATCTTAGAACCAAAGTAGAAACCAATAATTGTAGCAACGGCTCCCAAGAAGAAATTAACGAAATCACTACTACTAAAATCCAATCCTGAAATTTCCTTTGGTAGAAGACTTAGAGGCAATAATACAAGGAAAGCGGTTACGAAAGAAGCTGCTATCGCCCTTCGCATCTCCCCCTTGTTTAACTTATTGTTGTTCCGCCATCCAATGTAAATCAGAAGAATAAAGACAATAAGAGGCAAAGCAATAAGTGACAAAACACCGACACCAGCTAAACCAATTCCTATCTAAACACCACCTTTTATAATCTCACAAATTTCGGAGTATAAAAGCTTTTCGATTTTTTTTTAGCTTTGTTTTTTAAGCTTATATGTATCGTTAATATCACCACAACCATATAATTATCGGTAGTAACAACACACCCATGCAATTACTTCGCCGCACGCCGAAATAAATGGGGATAAGACCTATGCAAACGGCTACGAGAAGAATAAACAATCCTAAAACACCGGTAAAAAGGAAAACAAGCACAGAAAGGAAAACCGCAATAGCCATAAGTATCTTTCGATACGGTAGCGTCACGAAAAAGCGTGAAAATTGCTCCCCCAGGTATTTTGTGATGAAAAAAGAGAATGCAGATGCCATCAATACCACCATCAGCAAGTAAATCAATGTCAAAGGCGGAATGACCATTTCCCAGGGTTGAACGTGTAATAGGTTGCTTATCGCCATTGTTGTACCGCTTCTCGCACGGGAGATGAGAAATAGCGTTGCCAGACAGAAGATTACGTTCGCCGTGTTGACACCACTTAAAGTTGTAATTACCTGCTCGGGCTGCCTGTTTCTTCTTGCAAGCATCGCCATCACGGTTGCATGTGCCGAAGTGATGCCCGGCAGGAAACTGACCATAGAGCCAAAAACCGAGCCCGATACAACGGATTTTGCGATTTCTCCTGGTTCCAGTTCCGGCTCCTCTATCCTTTGCTCCGGTATATCAGGCGTATAAAACAGAGAGAATAAAATGGTTGAGAGCCCGAATAAGCCGGTAAGCGCAGGAAAAAGCATAGTAGAGCGAAAAAAGAATGGTGCGTGCACCGGCATGTCCAGTATCAGATAGCCAAACAATCCAGCGAGTAGAAACACAAATAGAGAGAGGAGAATGGCTTGATATGCTTCCATCGTTTCGCTGAAACTCTCTGTGAGAATTAGCAATGCGGATATGCCAATTAGTATGTACAGCATGTGGCTCTGGATTATCTCGTAGAACTGAAAAGTCGAGAAGACAAAATAAAAGGGAACGAGTAACAGAAACGAGAAAACGATAGCGCCAAAACTGCCTGTCGCAGAAAGAACCGTTGCTTCGTAGGCTCTGCCTTCCAACAATAACTGATGCGCGGGTAATACACAAAGTGCGGTATCACCTTCCGGAGCCCCGATGAATGCAGCAGGTATAAAATTCAAAAACGTGTGCGCCACGGAAGCAGCAAGTATGATAGAAGCAACAAGGACAAGTATGGTGGTTTCCGAGTGGACGACAAGAGCATTAAAAAGATGTAGTTTCGCTAATATCGCAGGCGAGATGGCGAGAAGGATAAAGGCGGCGTTATTTGGATGGAAACCGGGAACAAGTCCGGTTATCGTACCTAACAACACACCGAGCATCGAAAAGGCAACGAGTAAGAGTAAGAGTAACGGCGAGAAGGCATCCATCATCTTTTAATTATTGATAATTGATAATAGGTACATATATAGTCATCCTAATGACAAATTGCAATTAATAAACCACGAGAATTTTATCAAGCGTATCCCTCAACTCTGGCTCCTTTGGATTACATCTCCAGTCCAATTATCTTCTCTCCGTCGCTAACAAGAGCATCGCCATCAAGCGGAAAAATCGGTTCAAACAGCGTCAACAGTTCAAATTTTTCACGATCCATACCTTTTGTCAAAAACAGACTGCAGATATTTTCCGCAGTTACGAAAATGGCGTTGTTCTGTATGCGAATACCACCGAGAAAGACGATGTCTCGCACTTCCAACCATTGCTGGAGAAGGTCGTTGAAATGTATGCCTACCTATTGCGGTCATAAGAGATATGCAACCAGCGATCATCGAAGCTGTGAAGAACGTTCTGCATGGCATTCCACACCAGTTCTGCCAGTATCATTTATTTCATCAAAAACGCACATGGGTAATTTCATGGAAAAGGAGTATAATTTATGTAGGAGCTGGGAAAGGCGATGAAGAAGAAAGAAGTTCTGGAGTGGCTTGTTTTATACCTACGACCACGATTGTATCCCCAGGACAAACAACGACATGGAACGATTCATCTGGGAACTCAGGAAGAAATGGAAAAGAATGACAGGCTGCACGCATGTTGATGAATGGATTGCATACCGTGCTCCGACAGGAATTTACATGTTCACTTTGATTGGTAGCAGCCCACCATTAAAAGAATCTGGATTTTATGTTGAAAGGGGCAGAAATGCTCTCTTCTGTCTCTCATTTATGAATCGTACAGGCACTGTGTGGAGGAATATGATGGGCAGAAAGAGGATGACAGAATCCTTCCCGGATGTGCTTGAATTTTCTTTCCTTTACCTGGTTATCGTCGAGAATGGTGATATAATATTCATCGCTGTTGTCGAAGGCTCGTAGGGTTTTTACGCCGTTACCGCTTCCATCTATCACCAATATCTGCTTCACACTGACGTGAGCGGATGCCTGGATGATATTCGCCGATAGTTTTATTCTGCACGAATAAAGGAGATTTGCGAACCTCGTTCACTCGCCCGATTATTGTTTTTGTGTATATCACGATAATGTGAGTGAAAAATGCTAAACACGTGGGAATCTCGCCTCCACCGGATTTCTGTCGTTCATATTTCCCTTCTTTGGGAGCGGGCAATCTCGTTAAAGACACAGATGCCCTGAAGTTATTCAAACAGGATTCAGCAATCTTCACATCAAACTGGTTTAGAATCTTACTTTGCAATTGGGACGATGAAAAGCTCCTGTTTTCATTAACTGTGGACACAAGGTAATCTTTTATTCTTTGTGTTAGCTTATTTCGTGTAATTTAGAATTTCATTTAGGCTGGTAGAATAGAATATTTGGATTATCCTAAAGTCATGTAGTACAAGTTTTTGCTTGCAAAAAAAAAAGTTTCACATCAACATCAAAACCAAAAGAATCATGAGAAGTTTTGTGGTCATACTGCTCAGATAATTCACAACTGTTATTTTCACTCCCAGTTTTCCAAACAGGGATATATTCGTAGAAAGGCTGTATTTCAGATATACCACGGTTATAATCAACATGCTTCCGATTAACAAGGTTAAAATAGCTTGTTTTGCGGTTATTACGCCTTTAGTTAGCAGAGCAGCAACAGTGGCATAGCCCGCGGAGAAATGGGCTAAATCGGCAATTAGCGCGGTTACGCATGCCCCCGGCAAATCTAACATCCTCAAAACCGGATGGAAGAATGAACTGATGTAGCCCATAACTTCGAGCTTGAAAAGGAGATCCACGATTAAAAATGCCACCACCATTATTGGGATTATCTTTTTTAGCGTGATGAACGATTTTTTTAATGCCGTTTTCAGTTTTTGATTTTGATTTTGATTTTGCGATGTTCCGTTAGCGTCAACGTTAATCTCTTCTTCCACATCCTTTTGCGGAGGAAAGCGAGATTTGGAATAAAGGAAAGCGGCAAAGGTCTGAAGAAACGATGAGAAAAGATTAAGAGAGATATAAATGCCACCGATGAAGGGACCTAAAAGCACGAGTGCAATAGGCGCCTGCACCCTGAGCAGCGATTCGCCTATGACAATAGGAAAGGTGCACATCACTACCGTGAGTATCGTTTCCTTATCACCTATTTTACCCTCGTGATAGAAACCTGCCAGGGTTGATTTCCCGGCGGTGGGATTAAAAAAGGAGGCAAAAAGCGAAAATACACATTCTTTTGGAAGGTTAGATGCACGGCAAAAAGGTCGTATCAGTGGCGATAATTTCCTTAGCCAGTTGCTTTCAAGTACGATATTCGCAATTATCACGCCAGCGGTGATGAGTATTATCGCTTTAACCAGATAAATCGCTGTGTTCATTTCTTAGTACTAATTTATCACTTAGAACAGATATTATATCTATTTACCGCCGAGAACGCGGAGAGCGCTGAGATGACAAAGAAAGAAATATGGCATACAAGATTTTGATTATAGGGTTAAAGGAGAAGGATGCAGGGAAGACGAGTCTTGCGCTGGCGTTACTGGCTTACTTAAAGGAAGAAGGGCTTAACGCCTGTGGCTTCAAGCCCAGAGCTGGCAACAGCGTATGGTATGACTACGATGTAGTGCATGAAGCTTTGTCGCGAGGAAGACTCTACGGGAAGGACGCAAAACTTTTGAAAGCTGCTTCGACTTCCCGTTCCGTAGCAGGGGCAGCGAATTTGGTAGAAGAATTTATCAACCCTATCCACAGGTTGTGGGCAGAGCCACCGCTCAATGATTCAATCACACAAAATCCTTATTTTGTCCTCGACCGCATCACGCGGTGGTTTAAAGAAGGGGTGAGGAATCTGGTGGTTAAGAACGAAGCGCTGCCAGTTGAGTATAAGTGTAACGATGCACTTTTTGGGGATTTACGTGCTAAAGCATCCAGTATTTACTATGTCAGGGATTTAAATAGATTAAATAAGCTAACCGAGGCATATTACGACCTCGCAGTTGATATTCGCAGGAAGAACTTGCAACCTCCAGAATACGGGAATTGGTAAAACCAATTAAAGAGGTAAAGGTGCCGCCATTCCGGTCTGAGGAGATAGTACGTGGGTTAAAGGAAAGAATTCCTTTGTTTTTGGAACTTTAAGCTTTCATTCTTTTTAATTCATTAAGTCACTATACCCCGTACTTAAGTACAGGGCCGGTATATAATAAAAGTGCATAATAAAAGTGCGGGGTATGCAACACACATTTTGGCATACTCTTATTGTTATCACAAGCTATGGATATGCTTTTCGATTTTTCCCACCATCTCCTTTTTGAGTCATTGCCTTAAAAAGTTTAGCATAAAGCGTTATATAACCTGTTTTGTGCGTCTCTCCTTTCTCCTCCTCTATCACAACCACCGGCATAGTCTCCCGTTTCCACTTTGCCAATTTAATCTTAAGATAAAACAAGAATTTTATCTCGGCAACGTTTTATAAAGGAGATTTAAGGAGGAAAAAGTTTGAATAATCTAAGCATGCAACTATACGCATACGATGCAGGGCAGTGTGACCCGAAGAAATGCACAGCGAGAAAATTAGCACGAGCAGGCCTGATAAAATCGGTTAAAGTGATGCGGAAAATACCGTATAACACGATTTTGTTGGCACCAATCGCGGAACAGGCGCTCTCTCCTGCAGATAAAAAATCTGCGAGCAGCATAACCGTTTTTGATTGTTCGTGGGATAAAATAGACACTTTTGAGGATACTTTGAGAAAGCTGAAGAGGAAAAAACGGGCTTTGCCCTACTTAATAGCAGCGAACCCGACGAACTATGGCAAACCGTTTGTTTTGAGTTCTGCGGAGGCGCTCGCCGCTGCGTTATTCATTATCGGTGAGCACGAGCAATCGCAATTTATACTGCGTGGGTTCAAGTGGGGCGATGAATTTCTGCGATTGAATGTGGACCGGTTACTCACCTATTCCCGAGCAAAGGACAGCAAAGAAGTGGTAGAGATGCAGAAAAGGTTCATGGACAACCTTTCTTTGGACAAGAAAACAGAAAATAAATTAGGGACACAGATTAACGCAGATTAACACAGATGATAAGAATCAACACGGTTAAACTAAAATAAATCTGCGTAAATCAGTGTAAATCTGCGTCTTAAATAGACTGGAGTTATATTTTATATACAACAAGAAAGTTTGAATTTCGAGAACAACAAATAAAAATCAAAAAAGATTTAAAGAGAGAAACCCATTAAGTCTATAATAAATAAAGGATAACGAAGATGACGAAGGTGTGTATCATAGACGACGAAAACAAGGCAGGAGAACATCGTGTACTACTGCTACGTAAAGATGAGGCGAAGGACATCTCCGCTCTATATAAGGAAGTATGGCCAAAGGCATACGAGTATCCGGAGGAATGGCGAGAGAAGCGTGCGATGAGCGAAGATGAAATAAAGAAAGAGATGGACTCCAGCCATTTCTTCTTCGGTGTTCGTATAAACGGTAAATTGGTGGGTGTGTACAAAGCATCCGTAACAGAAAGAGGTTGTTTCGGCGAACAGCAGGCGGTTCTATCGGAATACAGTGACCAGGGTGTTGCATCAGCGATGTATGAGCAGTTCTATGAGTTCGCAAAAGCCAACGGGTGTAAGGTGAATTACGTGAATATCCTTGCGGGTAATGAACCCTGCGAGCGGGCAATGGAAAAGTTTAATTTTTACAAGACGGGAGAACCCTGGGAGCAAAGCAAGGGGATGCTCGTTCAGACGTACGAGCGGAAGGTTAAGAGCACAAAGAAAAGGGATACAGGATAAATAAATTTTGGTTATTAAAATCGCCCTTTTTACTATCGCCTACGGTGGGTTTGACGTGTACCCTATCTCCTTGGTGAACGTGAAATTGCCGTATGCATTTGACTTATCCTCATACGTCATTCTGGATGCGGGAGTATCCGCATCAACTCCATCCTCGACAGACGCGTCCACACCCGCAGACACGGTACCTTTACCTTCCGCATCTATTCCGTAGTGCAAGCTTCTTCCGGTAATTCCCACTTCGGTTTCCGTCGTAGCGTTAGTCGCGACCATCTTACCATAGGCATTCACATCCTCGCATTTCGTAGTAGATGAATAATGCATGCCTACCTGCTCATCGTAGCTTAACGAGCCCAAGTCACCTGATTTATAACCGATGCTTTTATCCACCTCGAGATTTGTCGTGCTCGCATCGACACACTTCGCGAACTCCGTAGTCCCGTTTGAGCCAATCATTTTATCGTTGTGGAGAAGACTTCTGCTGCCACTTTCACCTCTAAATTGTCCTTCTTCAACCACAGTCCTATCGCCTTTGAGATCAGTTGTGATAGACGTAGATGGTTTTGACGTGTAGTCAACCTTCTTGTGTAGGCTGAAATTGCCGCCGTATGCCGTAGACTTATCCTTATACGACATGCTAGAAGCGGACGCATCCACGCCCGCCGACACGCTACCTTTACCTTCCGCATCTATTCCATAGTGCAAGTCTCTTTCGTCAGTCTCCGTAATCCCCACTTCGGTCTCGGTCGCAGCGTCCACGTCCGTCACGACCATCTTACTGTACGCATTCACATCCTCGCATTTCGTAGTAGAAGAAAGCGGAGGGCTAGCTCCGTAATAGCGCATGCCTACCTGCTCCGCATTGCTTAACGAGCCCAAATCACCTGATTTATAGCCTATGTCTTTCGTCACCGCGATATTTGGCGTGACGTTAGTGTTCACCCCGAAATTCTTAGTGAACTCCGTAGTTCCGTTTGAGCCAATCATTTTATCATCGTATTTGATACTTCCAACTGCCTCTCCTGGTGAGAGAGGCGGGTTATTGAGAAGATTCCCATTGCCTGCTTCCCATCCAAATTGTTCTCCTTCTATCACTGTCCTATCGCTTTTGATCTCGGTTGTGACGTCAATAAGTGTCTTCGTAGGAGGTTCAATGGTTTTGGCGAGGACCGTTACGGTTACGGTATCGGAATCGGTTACATTGACACCCGTAGTAAGATTAGTTCCCGTAACCGTAACCGCGTTTGTTACTGACCCTGAAGCATCGGAAGCGATGCGAGCAACAAGGGTAATCGTTTTTGAATCCCCGGGATCCAACGGACCCACGTTATTCCATATTATTGTCCCATCGTGTGTATCTGCTGCTGGACTGGAAGAGACATAACTCATCCACCCCAAAAGTGTGTCCACAACCATAACGGGATCGAGTGTGCAGACTCCGGTATTGGAAACGGTGATCGTGAACTCTACGTTTGATGAGGGGGCAGCATCGGGAGGATCTGCAACCTTAGTCACACTTATTCCAAGCGACATCCCCGGTCCTCCCTGGTCAACAATCACACCATTTGCCGTGCCATCGTCATCCCCTAACCCGCCATCTTCAAGCGTGATGGTTATAATTTCATCACCATCGTCGCTGCCCATTGGTATCTGAATCCAGCTGCCCTTCGAAGCGTGATATTTCCAGTACTGTGTCCCCACTGGAACATTATCAGGCAGTGTTATCGTAACCACTACTGTTTGACCTGGTGTGAGCCCAGTTATGTCGAACGAGAAGAAGCCATGCGGGAACACGAGAGCTGGTTTTCCTTCCTCTGGTAACGTTGCCTCATCAACTGCTATGAGGTCCTCAATCGTTCCTGCATCGGTCTCGAAGCATGCAATACCTGTGCCTGTTGCCGTTTCTATACACACCGGTAGCGAAATAACAGTCGTATCCTCCGTATCAGAATCCGTAACGCCTTCATCGCATGTAACATTAACGATATTATGCAACACGGTTTCATTCAGAACCGACGCGTCGACAATAACGGAAATATTTATCCATTTGGACTCGCCGACATTAAGCGTTGCGAATTTCCATGTGTCACTACCTTGCGAAGGAGCAGGAACAGCATCGAGGAATGTCACGTTTTCGTCATACGTTTCTGTTACGATAACGTTAGTTGCAGTTGCATTTCCCGTGTTATTCACGCGAATGGAATAGTTTAGAATGCCGCCGGGAGAAACAGGATCCGGAACATCTGTTTTGTTTATTTCAAGTGCGGGTAATGGAGCCGCAGTCACATTCCACACCCACGTCTGCATATCCGTGCCATTTTCGTTCTCAGCTTTTGCCGATACGTTGTGTTCTCCTATAACTTCCGCATGCAGCGT
>QBUL01000139.1 GCA_013180605.1 Candidatus Methanophagaceae archaeon GoMg1
GCAATGTCAAACAGATTAATAAAAGAGTATGGCTTAGATAAACTTTCAGAATGTTCGTTAAAAGAACTTCAGGAAATTAAAGGAATTGGGTTTGCAAAAGCTTGTCAAATTATTGCTCTATTTGAGTTTAATAAGAGGCATAATTTAGCTGTTAAAACAAAAGAAATTGTAACAATAGAAAAACCAGAAGATGTTTATAACTATTTTGTCGATGAATTAAAAGATAAGAAGAAGGAACATTTTTATGCACTTTTATTAGATAGTAAAAATAAGATAATCAAGAAAGATTTAGTATCTGTTGGAACCTTAGATAGTTCTTTAGTACACCCAAGAGAGGTTTTTAAGGAAGCTATTAAGAACTCAGCAGCAGGGGTGATATTGGTGCATAATCATCCGTCAGGAGACCCTGAGCCCAGTGAGAATGATGTTGAGATAACACAAAAAATTGCAAAAGCAGGCAATCTACTAAATATAAAAGTTTTAGATCATGTGATAATAGCAGAAAAGGGATGGGATAACATAAAAATAAAATATTCCTAAGTTATCCGGCTATTATTTTTATTGTGTTTCTTTTTCTTCTTGTATTTATTAAACTCAAAATATAACAGATCAAATAATGCTGTTTTGAGTATCTTCCTTAATTTTTCATTATCAACTATTCTTTTATAAAAATTCATGTTGCTGTTTAGTAATTTATTCATTTCCTGATTGAAATATTTATCAAATACCGCTTTGACGTTCTCTTTTGAGTTATGTTCCATCTTGTTTAGTAATTCTTTGTTCTCTAAAAGGTTATCTTTTACTCTACCTAAGAAGATTTTATCATCATCTGTAAAATCAGTTCCAAATGCATCATTGATATCTTTAATGATTTTTGATAGTTTGGTGTTAATGTCTGGAGCATATTCACCAACACCAGCGGATATGGGTTTTAGTTCTCCTTCAGATTCAATTTTAATTTCTTTTTTACCTTTCTTTACAATTTTGTATGAATCAATATCCACATCTTGTAAAACACTAAATGGAAGAGGATTGTTTATTGTCGGGAGTTTTTTGCTTAAGAATTTGCCAAATATGCATATCTTTTCAAGATTAATATCAGAAAAAGGAATGAGTTGTGATAAAAAGGAATAGATACTCTGATATCTTCTTAATGTTTTCTTGAATTCAACCTGCTCTTTCTTAGTTTTTTGTCTAAATTCAGTTACAATAGGACTTAAGATATTGTGCAATTTAGGTTGTGGTTCTCCTTTTTTCCATGCTTTAACAAACGTTTCAACATCTGATTGATCAAACACTTGATAATCTAATAATTTCTCCTCTAATTCATACAATTTATGCGGGTCTGTAGCTTCTTTAAGGTATGTAGTTTCGTAGTATGGCTGGAACGCCTTTTGAATTACTTCTGTTTTGTTTGCAAAGTCCAAAATCAACGTATCATTTTTATTTGGATGTATTCTGTTGACTCTGCACAGAGTTTGAACGGCAGTAATTCCATTTAACATTTTGTCAACGTACATCGTGTGTAATAACGGCTGATCAAAACCTGTCTGGAATTTGTTTGCTACAATTAATATCTTGTATTGGTCCTCTTCAAAGGCGTTTCGGATTTCTTTTTTAGGCGGCAGATCGTTCATAAAATTTTCTGTGTATTCCTGTTCGTCATGTCTAACTACGCCTGTAAAAGCCACAAGGGTTTTAATAGGGTAATTATTTTCCTTAATTAGTTTGTCAAATGCCTTTTTATATAAAACGGCATGGAGTCTTGACCTTGTCACAACCATCGCCTTAGCTTTGCCATTGATCTTATGAATTGTAGAACTCATAAAATGATTTAGCATGATGTCTGTTTTTCTTGCTATTGCTACAGGATGTTTTTCTACAAAATTTCTTAGTAATCTCTTGGCTTTTTTCTCATCATATTCGGGATCATCCTGTATTTTCTTAACTAATTTAAAATAGGTTGGATAAGTCAAATAATTCTTGAGAACATCGAGAATAAAACCTTCTTCAATTGCTTGTTTCATTGTATATGTATGAAATGGGTAATAATGCCCATATTCATCGGGCATTCCAAACATCTCCAAGGTTTTATTTTTAGGTGTGGCGGTAAATGCAAAGAAACTTATATTTTTCAGATTTCTGTAAGATTCAATTTCCTTAAGGATTTCTTCATCAACTTCATCCATTTCTTCATTATTTAATGCTTCCGCTTCTTCAAGACTATTCGTGCTGAGAACTTGTTTCATTTTTCTTGCCATTGTGCCCGTTTGAGAAGAGTGTGCCTCGTCAATTATTACCGCATAGTTCCGTTTTGGTAGGTCTTTAACCTCTTCTAAAATATACGGGAATTTGTGTAGCGTTGTAACGACAATATTGCTTCCCGTCTCTAATGCTTCTCTAAGTTGTTCAGAATGTTTCTCTATTTTTTCTACTATCCCCTTTACTTTTTCAATCCCCTGCACCTGCTCCTGAAGTTGTTTATCTATAACTCTTCTGTCAGAAACAACAATAACCATGTCATAAACCCTGTTGTCTAAGCTGTTGAATTTATTTATTAAGCCGTGTGAAAGCCACGCAATGGTTTTTGTTTTCCCGCTTCCGTTACTATGTTCTATCAGGTAATTTTCGCCCGGCTTCGCATCGGCTAACAAGAGATTAGCACAATTTAGCTGATGGTATCTCGGAAAAATAGGTTTTACTTCTCTTGTATCCTCGTTTTTTTCCATATAGATGAAATTTGAGATTAATTTTGAGAGTTTGTTTATCTGCAAAATATCATTGTATAAGTATGAGGTTTTATAATCGTTTTTTACTTCCGGGTTTTCAAGCCCCTTATTAAATGGTAAAAATCTTGTTTTCCATCCTTCTAATTTTGTAGCCATGAAAATCTTTTCATCGCTCATTGCGAAGTGAACAAAACATCTTTGGAAGATTGTTTCTCTTGGGTCTCGGTCTTCCTTGTATTGTTTTATTGCTTTTTCAACGCCTTGAGAAAATGTATCTTTTAGTTCAACTGTTATAATTGGCAGTCCATTAACGGAAATAACCAAATCCAGCCTCTTACCATCTTCTTTCTGCTCGTATTCTAATTCGTCAATTACAGAAAAGATATTATTTTCAAACTGTTCAAACAAATCAGGGTTTTTCCTGTTGTTCGGTTTTGGATAGAATAAATCAAAGTGGCATCCAACATCCTTAAACCCGTTTCTCAAAACATTAATCGTTCCTTTTTTATCAATTCCATTAATCAGGCGATAAAAGAATTTTCGTTCTGATTGTTCTCCGTAAACCCTTTGGAACTTTTTCCATTCTCTTTCCTGGGTATCTTGAATAAATTTTAAGGTTAATTCAGGGTCTATGCAGGGAGCTCTATTGTAATTATGGTTGCCTCTCTGACGATAACCAGTACTGACTAAATGAGCAATTATATCATTTTGAAATGCCTTTTCTGTTGTGTCTGTTGTCATTTTATTGCTCCGGTTGCTCAAATTGTATTGAGTATAAAAATTCCATCAATCTACTTGCAAAGTTACGAACATCTTCAATATTGTTTGCAGTTAAAATGTGTGAATCAGGATTCAGGGAATCCTTAAATTTAAGTAATTGTTTTTTAACCTCTTCATTAATGATATGTTTATTAAAAAGTTCTTTAATAAAATCATCTAAATTGTCGAATCTTATAGACGAATCTCTAATTTGTTTTTTAGGAGTTATTTTTAAATAATTCTCTAAAAATGGCCTCAATTTTGTTCTGACATCGTTTTGATTTTTTTTGTTTATGAAGTCATAAATTTCGTTAAAGGACAAATCGTATTTATCAAGAATAAAATTATCTTTTTCCCCATTATCTATATAGCTTGTTTCATTATTTTTTTCTATCTTTAATAATTTTATTTTTGTTGTAATATTTTTATTAATCTCATAAAATCTTTTTAAAAAATTAGAATAATGCGTAGTAATAATTACCTGATCTACATCGCTCAATAAATCTTTTAAAAGATTAATTGTATTCGTAATTCTATTTTCATCAAAGCTTGTTATGGGGTCATCTAAAATTACAATAGTCTTTTTCTTTCTATCTTCTTCTTTTAAATCAACTTTCGCCAAGAAAATTGAAAGAGCCAAGGCTCTCCTATCAGATGAACTAAAAACTGTTTTAAGATCTTCATTTGAGATTATTTGTCCCTTATATTTTACCTTTAACGAATAAACGGGTTTCATTCCTCTCCTACTTCTCTCCTTCTCCAATTTAAAATCTTTACTGCCGAGATCTTTAAAGAACCTGTTTATTTTTTCAAAATATCTTTTTAAGTACTCAGATTGTTCTTTCTCAAGTTGTTTTTCCAATGAGGGGATTTCTTTTTCTAAGCCACTAATTTCATTTTTTAATGCTTTATATTTCCCACATTCACTGTCTTGTTCAAATCTTGCTTTTTTATATTCAAGTTCTTCTATGGTTGTCCTTAAATGATTGAGTTTATCTTTTTTTGCACCATTTTTATATTCATTTTTAAAATTTTCTGTTATTTCAATTATATTTTTAATGGCTGTTTTCGCCTCTTCCAATTTTGATATATAAGAATTTATACTTTTCTCAAATTCTTCAAAATTATAAATAGTCAATTTTTTGTAAGGAATTTTATTTTTTGCATCTATTTTCTCTTTTAAGTCTTCGGTAATTTTATTTTTTTCTTCTTCTAATTTGCTTTCATTTAAATTGTTTAAGATTTCTTCAAATTTCTTTACATTATTTTTAAAGTCATCATCTTTAATTAAAGGAGTATAGTCTTTTATTTGCAGTAATTCCGCTTGTAGAACTTTTGTATAATTAAAATGAATCTTCACCACATCATCAATATTAGATTTTAATTCACTTAAAACATCATTAATAAATTCATTATAATATTTATCAAAAAATTTATCATATACATCAATTAAATCTTTTGCGTTTTGTAAATTCAGCCCACAATATGGACAATTATCAGCTTTTGTATATTTCAATCCCTTTTGTATCCACTGCTCAGCTCCACTGCTATCTGAAAAATTTGCATTAATATGCTCATTAAGTTTTTTTAAAGTTTCGTCTTTTATATTTGAATAGTCTTTCTGCAACGCAATATTAATTTTTTTAATATTATCAAGAATATCCATCTTTTTGATTTCTAATTCATTTGGCTGAGGCATCTCAATGATTTTTTGAGGGTTCTTTAATCTTTTTTCTTCTTCTTGTAATTCTGTTTCTTCATCTATTAGCTGTTTTTTAATATGTTCAAAATCAAATTTTTCTATTGAATAATTGATGAAATCATCTATTTCTTTTGTTGATTTACCACTAACAAACAAAGGAACAATATTTTTTAGGTCAAAATTATTATTTTTCTTTTTTTTCTTTTTTTCTTCTATATCTTTTACTTTATTCACCCCTAATTCTCCTAAAATAAAATCTGTGAAATTCTCTTTATTATCTCTTTCTATGATTGAATGAGTAAATAGATTATTATCAATAAAATCCTCTCCAAAGACTTCTATTTTTTCTGAAAAATCAGATTTATTCCACATAGAATTTTGAAAACTTATTTTTTCTTCTCTACCATTTCTTTCACTTACGGATAGAGTAATTTTTTGTTCCTCATTTACATTGGGAATTGTTTTTCTATTATTGATCAAAGATGGCTCATTATCTTTTAACGATTGAAAAATATCAATTAAAGTAGTTTTTCCATAAGTATTTAGTCCATAGATCAAAGTTAGTTCTTTAAACTCTTTATCTCCACCCGTAATAAAATTTTTATATGTTCCAACATTAGTTATCTCTTTAATTCTTTTGATTTTCATGCTTCAACACCCCTTACATCAACCTTACCTGTAACAACATGATGGATTAATGATTTTTTATATTCTTCTAATAATTCTATGTTTTTATTAATCTTTTGGATGGTTTTGTCTATTTTTGCGGTGGCTTTATCGAGATATGAAGCAATGGCAATTTGAACTGAAATAGGTGTGAAGGGAACTACAAAATTTCCAAGTTGTTCAAAGTTTAACCCTTCCCGAGAGGACCCCATCTGAATAGAGAAGACTTGGTCTTGTCCATGTTTAGATCTCAAAAAATACGTGAGATATTTATAATCAATTTTCTTAGGTCTGATAATGCAAACATGCTGATTAACATTGGCTTTTTCAAATTCACCATCAACATAAGTACATCGACCTATGGAAGCTCCAGTAATATTAATTAATACATCCCGATTTTTTACAACACTATTTGACATTGTCTTATGAATCTCTTCGGGAATATATGCCACATCTTCCAATTTTAATCCTTCAAAATGTATGTTTTGGCTCCGTAACAAAGGAATGCCTTCTTCTGTGTATACTTCGGCACCACCCTTAGGGGTAACCCCACTATTTATTTTGGATGTCAAAAAATTTAACCTCCTAACTACCCATCCCTCTGGAATCTCCCCAATCCACTCCACCCCGGAATCCTTAAATTTTACATTCTGGTCAAGCCCTTTTGTTACAGCATGATTAATTAAGGCGGTTCGCTTTTCTTTGAGAAGCGCGATTAGTTTTTTATCTTTCTCAATCAGGGCATCAATTTTAGCGGTTTGTTTGTCGAGGAAGTCTGTAATGTTATTCTGTTCTTGAATTGTGGGTGTAATAATTTGTATTCTTGGAATCTCATCCATACTAATATTTTTTTGAGTATTACTAGTAGCATATAGATCAATTTGGTCTTGGCAATAATCTGATTTAAAAGAATACTCTAAAAACTTAGGAAGAATGCTTTGGTTTGGTCTGAGCAAAGCCAATGGAGACCATGTGCTAAATTCAAAATCAACATCCACTATTGCAATTTTACCAATTGAAGCTGCTTTTCCCATCAAAATATCATTTTTTTGAGGATCACATTTTTGTTTGTACCTTAAATAATCTTCCTCCGAGATATATCTGCAATTTTCAAAAACAAGCTTACCATCTTGAATAGAATCTACTGAAAGAAAAGGAATTCCTTCATCGATAAATTCTGGCGTTTCATGAGGACCATCAGTTACAGGCTTTCTTAATAGAAACTTTAGTTTATGAATATTCCAACTATTTGGCAAAGATGGATTCATATTTATTACAGTAATTCCACCATCCCTTGATTTTTTATATTTAGGATATGGTTTGAATTTCATATTTTTTCACCTGCCTTCAAAAACTCCTGAATCTCAGCAGTAACCTCTTTAATATCCTTTTGGATATCCTCCAAAGGTCTCGGCGGTTTGTATTCATAAAAATATTTTGTAAAGTTAATCTCATAGCCAACCTTGTCCTTTTTCCTGTCCATCCAGGCATCAGGATAATATGGTTTAACTTCCTTTTCAAAATACTTTTCAATATCCTGCTTTAATGGAATCTTCTCAGAATCTCTTAAGTTTGAGTCTGGCAACTTATTGCCTTTTTTATCCAGAACATAATCCGCAGTATCGTCATGCTCGGATAAAGCCAGAATAATGTTTTTAATGAAATTGGCAGACAGATTAAACCCTTTCAATGCTTCCTTTACCTTCTTCTCAAACTCATCCCGGTTCTTATACGAGTGATTGCCTATTTTCTTCAAAGCATTAATAATCTCTTCCTGCTTCTTCCTGCCTTCTTCCTCTTCTTTCAGCTTTAATTCAGGGTCTTTTTTCTTACTCTCAGCCAACGTTCTAAAAACAGGAATTGAATAAAGATTCTCAAGCCGTTCTTCTGTGACTTGATAATTCAACTGCAAAGGTCTTTCAACAATGACTTTAGTATAGCCCAATACTTCATTATCAAAGATTTTACAATATTTGTTTTCTTCAAAATCATCATACAACTCAACAATCTCCTTAATATCCTCGATAGAAAGATAATTCCTTTTATTCCCTAAACTTTTCCGCATTTTTAAAAAGAAAGAAGTAGCATCAATCAACTGTATCCTTCCAACTCTCTCAGGAGGTTTTTCATTAGTCAATACCCAAATATATGTATGGATGCCCGTATTGAAAAACAACTGATCAGGCAAGGCAATTATTGCCTCAACAAAGTCATTTTCAATCATCCATTTTCTTATATCGCTTTCTCCCTGCCCGGCATCTCCTGTAAATAATGGAGAGCCATTTGTAATCACCGCAATTCGTGATTTCTCCTTGACCTTCATCTTGGAAATCATGTGCTGCAGGAATAATAACTGTCCGTCATTTATCCTTGGCAATCCTGCCCCAAACCTACCTTCAAATCCTTTTTCAGCTTCTTTTTTCACAGCATCTTCATCCTGTTCCCATTTTCTGCCGTAAGGAGGATTAGAAATGATAAAATCAAATTTCATATCGGGAAACTGGTCTTTTGAAAGCGTGCTGAAAGGGCCCCTGATATTTTTATCATTCTCTCCTTTCATCAGCATATCTGCCTTGCATATAGCGTAGATTTCCTCATTTACTTCCTGACCAAACAGAACAACATCAACATCCTTATTTATGCTCGTGATAAAATCCTTACAACTCGTGAGCATGCCTCCTGTACCACCAGCAGGGTCATACACTTTTTTGATAATGTGCTTCTCCTTCAGTTTTTCACCGTTTTCGACAAAAATTAATTTGGTCATTAACCCAACAACATCTCTGGGAGTAAAGTGCTCTCCTGCTTCCTCATTTGACTGCTCTGCAAACTTTCGGATTAACTCTTCAAAAATAGTTCCCATTTCGTGATTAGAAACAATATCCGGGTGGAGGTCAACTTTTGATTCTGAGAATTTTTTAATTAGCCGAAATAAAAGATCTGCTTTAGCCAATTCTCTGATACGCTCTTTAATTTTAAAATTCTCAAAAATATCCTGAACATTGCTGCTAAAACAGTCAAGATAATGCATTAAGTTCTGTTCAATATGTTCCGGGTCTTCAAGCAACGCCTTAAAATCGTATTTTGAATAATTATAAAACCCTAATGGATTCCCCTTTTTATCCTTTGCCATATCTTTAAGAACATGTTCCATATTTTCAAACTGACCTTTGTATTTGTTGTAAGCTTCAAGAACTGCTTTTTTTGAATCACTTAAAGCACAGTCAAATCGTTTAAGAACCGTAAAAGGAAGAATTATTTTTTGATATTCATTTCTTTTATATACCCCTCTCAGCAAATCTGCCAGGTCCCAGATAAAGCTAATCTTTTCTTGAAAATTACTCATTTTCCCCGCCTCGCCACTAAAGAAACATTGGGTATGCTATATGTGTAAATATTTGTACTCAATATAAAAACAGTTGATGCTTTAAGAATCACTAAATGAAAGAAGAAGCTAATTTTGTGTCTGCGGTAAGTAACAACTTCGATATTTAGGTTTTCGCTCTTGTTATCGCGTGGAGTGACTTAATTTTTACTTTACGGTTGATTTATTTTGCAGGATATACGATAACAATATATATTCTAAAGTGTGTTTGGGATCATTTATATTGTGGTGTGATAATTAGATTGTGGAACAGCCTCTTAGGGAGAGAAAATTCGAAATTGACGATGAAACGGTTAGGATGACCCCATTTCAACTTGCAGGTACAAAATATACTGACGCTCAAGAAGCTTGGGATATTCTAAAGGGTTTTTTATAGTGTGATCTACTTAAATTTCAACCCCGCCATTCTTACGGACCGCATGAGAGTTTGGAAGGTGAGAAATTCCATAGTACTAACTTCAGGTTCTTATATAAAGACCTTTTATCTTTTTATATTCCGAATTATGTTATGTTACAGACACATGTTGGTGACGTATGCTTGCAACATTAAAAATGCATAATAAGAGGGGAAAAAAATAAAAAAATGAAAAGCAAATGTGAGAAAATATGTTTGGTAGTTTTGATGGCGACAGCGATTTTAGCGATTTCCGCTTTTGTAGCTTTGGGCACTTTTGTAAGCGCTCAGCCGGTAGAGGTGTGGAACATCACAGCGAGTGGAACATATCAGGGACGTGCAATCGCAACAGCAGGTGACTGCGTGTACCTGGCAGGGTTGACTGATCCCGGAGGTGCAAGTTTTGACGATGCTTTCCTCAACAAATACAGCAGCACCGATGGAACACTTATCTGGAACGTCTCTTGGGGTGGAACGGGTTACGATTCTGGATGGGCAACTGCAACTGATGACAGCATGGTGTACCTTGCAGGAACGTGCCCGGCAGGCAAGTTTGATTCCGATGCCTACCTAAACAAATATGACAAAGACGGAAACCTTATCTGGAACGTCACATGGAGTGGAACAGGTAATGATGAGGGAAATGCAATCGCGACCGCAGGTGACTGCGTGTACCTGGCTGGTGATCGAAACGTGCTTCCGCGCGAAGGTGGTTATTCCTCTGTCTTTCTCAACAAATACGACAAAGACGGAAACCTCATCTGGAATATCACATGGGGTGGAACGGATTTTGATGCGTCATCTGCAGCGGTGGCAACAACAGGCGACTATGCCTATTTAGCAGGTGACACCATTGACAAAGTCTTCCTTAACAAATACGACAAAGATGGAAACCTTCTCTGGAACATTAGTTGGGGTGAAACAACAGTTTGGGAATTTGCATATGCAATTGCAACTGGAGACAGCACGGTGTACTTGGCGGGAACTACTGATTTGGATGCCTTCCTAAACAAATACGACAAAGACGGAACACTTATCTGGAACACAACTTGGGTAAATACAACGGGATTGGCAACAGCAACAGGAGACAACGCGGTGTACTTGGCAGGATGGAGCGGGAATCCTTTTGAGTCTCCACAGGCATTCCTCAACAAATACGATAAAGACGGAACCCTTATCTGGAACATAACAAGGGTAAATGCATCGGGATATGCAACAGCAACAGGCGACAACGCGGTGTACTTAGCAGGCGAGAATAATGACGGTGCCTTCCTGGTTAAATTTTCGGAACCAACGCCAACACCAACTGAAAATGAGACAGGAGAATGCAAAACCTTGTGGTATTTCGATGACCAAAGTGTAAAATGCCAGCAGAAGCAATTCTGCGGCGATTATATGTACGAAAGCCTGCGTACCTTTGAGACAGAAGAAGAGTGCAAAGCGGCGTTTGAAACGTATCTAAAAGAGAAAGGGAAAGTGACATCAACGCCTACACCTGCACCACCGGGATTCGAGGTGGGATTCGCTATCGCAGGGCTACTTGCCATAGCATATTTAGTGCTGAAAAGGAGGAAATAATAAAAAACCTCCTTTTTTTTGTTTTTTGCGACGGAAAAATTTTAAAACCAAAAACCTTTTATACTATGACACGTAAAAGGGTGATTATGCTTATAAAGCTGGATAGATGACAAAAGCGAGGTGTGAGAGATGAAAAAGGTTGCGAAAAGGATAGGGATTATAGGATTGGTAATAGTGGTTCTACTTGCATGTGTACTTTACACAGCTGCGGGTCAAATTGGAGCAATAGGTTCTATATCAGTCTCTTCCTCACCCTCTGGTGCAGATATATCACTTGACGGCGTACCTATAAACGCAGTAACACCCTACACAATACAGCATTTAGATCCCGCCAACACCTATACAATAGAACTCTCTCTTAAAGGTTATCAGGATTGGTCAAGAAGTGTACAGGTAACGTCTGGCGAGACATCATACGTATCTGCAACATTGATTCCAATTCGAATATGCACACCATACGCAACAAAATGCATAGGAAATAACCTATATCGTTGCAGTTATGATGGTGGACGCTGGGACTTTATGCAAAGTTGTAAATACGGATGCAGTGGTGGCGCCTGCAATCCCGCTCCACCAAGAGGTTATATCGGTGTCACCTCTTCGCCATCCGGTGCAAGTATATACTTAGATGGTTCATACAAAGGGATAACGCCACGTACAATTAGTGATGTATCCCCCGGCTGGCATAGAATTAAACTCTCTCTTTCAGGTTATCGTTCTCGGTCAAAAGATGTAAGGGCATATGCTGGCAGCACTGCATCCGTGGATGAAATATTAGACCCAATTCCTCCACCGGGTTACATCTCAGTTACTTCTTCACCATCCAGTGCATATATTGATCTGGATGGCGACTATACGGGCAGCATAACACCAAAAACCTTAAGCAGCGTCTCACCAAAAACACACATAATAAGATTAAGGCACACGGACTATTATGACTGGACAACTACCGTGGATGTAGCATCGAGAGGCACTTCACCCGTATTCGCGACATTGACTCCTATTTCTTCTCCAACACTGGGTTCTATCTCAGTCTCTTCTTCACCCTCGGGTGCATATATAAAATCATTAGATGGTATAGGTTATGGTGGAGCGTTAAAAACACCCTGCACGGTTCCTAATGTGAAGCCGGGCACCCACGTAATTGAGCTTTCTCTTGCAGGTTATCAGGATTGGTCAACAAGTGTACAAGTAAATCCGGGCGAAACATCTTCCGTATCAGCAACATTAACTCCAAAACAGACTTCAGCAACAGGCACTATCTCTGCCTCTTCTTCACCTTCAGGAGCAAATGTATACGTAGATAATGCATACAAAGGAATAACGCCCCTTACGATTCCCGATGTATCCTCCGGCGGGCATACGATTAAAGTCACACTTGCAGGTTATGACGATTGGTCAACAAGTGTGCAAGTAACGTCTGGCGAAACATTACCCGTACCTGCGTCATTGACCCATGTCCCAACGCCTACGCCAAAAACACCAACAACCGTTTTGAGTGTCATAGTTGCATTATTTATAAGCGGCGCTATTGCCGCAAAAACGCAAGGAAGAAAGTATAAAAAATAAAAATAATTAAGAGGGAAAAAATAAAAAAAATCCTCTTATTTTTTTCCCTTTTTGCTTCACGCTCTTTTTCGTTTCCACACAAAATACGCGACTGCTAATAGACAAGTAATAGCGAAAACAGCTTCAAAGCATGGTTGTGACGGTGTTTGCGTAGGAGTTACTATTGGCGTAGGCGTTGGTGCAATGGTTGGCGTTGGCGATGGACTTGGTGAAGGTGTTGGCGTTGGCGTTGATGTTGGTGCAATAGTTGGTGTTGACGTTGGAATTGGTGACGGTGTTGGCATTACAACTGGACCTTTCATCTCAATAGGGTTTCCAAGCACGATATTTCCATCATCAGCAATGGACCATTCACAGTATTTTCCCATTACATCGCCGTTCTCATCGAAACGGAGATCGCCGGAAGCGCCCTGATAGTTTATGTCCCACAGCCCTTCACGAATAATCCTTAATGCCTCACCGATGTCAGTGACTTTTTTGCCTGGGGGTCTTGTAACCTCTCTTAAACTGTCGCGAATAGCGGTTCCGGAAGTGGAGCCAGCTTTTTCTATTGCAAGCGCTACCACTGCCACCGCATCATAACTGTTCGAGCAAAATTGTGTTGGCTCTCTACCGTATTCGGCTGTGTAGTTCCGCTTGAATGCATTGTATGCGGGACCTGCTACCCTCGGGTCTGGCGTTGTGCCTTTTAATCCCGCTATGATATACATACCCGCTTTGTCCTTGCCCACCATTTCAGCTAATTTATCGTCCATGAGCGCTTCAGAAAGCAGCCAATCAACATTTTCCATATAGCCTTTCTCGTATGCCACCTTCAAGATAGCACTGCCGGTCTCTGGATATGCACACAGTATGACGAAATCAGGATTCTTGGCTGCTGCTTTCTCTACTACCGAATCGAAAGAGGTTGCCGTAGGGTCGTATCTCACGGATTCCAATACTTTTCCTCCGAGAGCTTTAAATGCTCTGTTGAAGCTCTCCTCGAAACCTACACCATAAGAGTTCCATATTACCAGTGTGCTTGCCGTTTTATACCCTTGTTTGATGGCGAGCCTTGCCATTGCTATTCCTTGCAATTCGTCAGAGGGGCATGTTCTGAAAAAGAGGTCGTTGTCTGGATAGGTTGTAAATTCCGGGCTGGTAACAGCAGGAGATATCTGAAGAACGCCATTGCTCGTGGTATAATCAATAATCGCCATGCAGGTTTCACTGCCCGATGTTCCAATTATCACAGGGACTTTGTACCAATCAACAAGCTCATGTGCCTTCTCCACGGCTGTTACTTCCGAACTCGCCGTATCCATAATTATGAGCTTAAGTCGTTTTCCGCCAAGTACACCGCCATTTTCATTTACCTCTTTCACCGCCAGTTCCATCGCATCGGTCTCGGGTTCACCGTAGATGCCCAGGTCACCGGAAAATGCGTAAAGAACACCTATGCTCACGTCCTCAGCTCCTACCGCACCCCCTGGTAGGAAAACCGCCAGAAGCAAAGTCGCTATAACTAATCCCGCTACTATACCTTTTGTTTTCATATTTCCTCCTCCATGATGTTTTTACAAAATTACGAGCTTAAAAAGATAGTGGTTAAGGAAAAATACAATGAGTTTGTAGCGGATGCGGAAAAGCGGGCTATTGCAATTGTGCAATCTCATGGTCATATTTTACAAATAGAACTTGGGATTTTTAATGGTGCTGTACAAATATGATAAACATGTCCATCCTGATAAAGAACGTGCTGGTGGGGAGAAAGGAGAGGAATATCTACATCGAGGGGAATTTGATAGAAGCGATTAGCGAAGCCGGTAACGGTAAAGAAGCGGAATTTGTGATAGATGGAAAAGACAAAGCCGCAATTCCCGGATTATTTAACGCACACACACACGCAGCAATGACGTTACTGCGTGGATATGCAGACGACATGCAACTTCAGGAATGGCTTTCGACAAAGATATGGCCAACAGAAGCGAAGCTGACGGAAGATGACGTTTATTGGGGCACGAAACTCGCGTGTTTGGAGATGATAAAGTCTGGCACCGTTTTCTTTAACGATATGTACTGGCACTGGAGAGGCAGTGCAAGGGCGGTTTCGGAAACGGGAATAAGGGCGGCGTTATCCGCGGTTTTTATTGACGGTTTTGACGACAAGAGGGCAAAGGAGCAGAGAAAAAGGAATGAAGGTTTATACGCAGAAAGTAAAAAACTGCCAGAAAGAATCATTTTTGCACTCGGACCGCATGCAATCTATACGGTTTCGGAAGAAAGCCTCTGCTGGGTGCGTGATTTTGCAGATAAGCACGACCTGCTGGTTCATATACACTTATCCGAGACAGAGGAGGAGGTTGAGGACTGCATAAAAAGGTATGCGATGCGTCCCGTGGAATTTCTCGATAGCATTGACTTTTTAAGCCCGAGAACGATTGCATGTCATTGCGTTCATCTGAGTAAAAGAGAGATGGAACTGTTGAAAAAGAACGACGTGAAGATAGTGCATAATCCGGTCTCGAACATGAAATTATCCGCCGGGAGGATATCCTACAAGGAACTGAAAAAGACCGGGTTGTACGCTAATATTGCGCTTGGAACCGACGGCTGTGCTTCTAACAACAACCTTGACATGTTTGAGGAGATGAAGATAGCGTCTTTGTTTCAGAAGGCGTTCGGCAGCCCAACGAGCATGCCGGCAGAAGAAGCTTTTGCACTCGCAACGCGTAACGCAGCAAAAATGTTCAGGCTGAATTCCGGTGTGCTTGAAGCGGGTAAATTAGCTGACGTTGTGCTGCTGGACTTGAAGCACGCGGAACTTACGCCGAATCATAATTTAACCTCAAATATTGTCTATTCCGCGAATGGCAGTTGCGTTGATACCGTGATATGTGACGGAAAGATTTTAATGGCGGGTAGGAAGGTAGAAGGAGAGGAGGAAATAAGAGATAGGGCGAGAGAGGTTGCCTATGAACTCATGAAGCGGGGGCAGAGAGATATTTAAATCTTCACTATCTGCGCATGCGGCACGCCAGCCACGGAAATCACATTGTTCTCTTCGATAAAACCGTTGTCCAAGGCGCATTTTACCGCTCTTTCACCTACTAAATTCGCTATGGTTGCGTGTTTCAAAGAACGGACAACTTCGTTTTCGGTTGCTTCTTCGCCTTTGTAAAAACTTTCTGTAATCTTGAGGACAAGCTCATTATCTTCAAAGCTTTTTCCTATTAGTTCCGTATCACACACGGCAACCATTACGCCCGAGCCTAACTCGTACTTCTTTATGTATATCCTTTTTTGGGTGTTCATAATAAAATGAAAAATAAAGATCAGTAAACCACTTATCCGTCTTTTGAAAGACAGCAGTAAATCGGTTCTCCATTTTTTACTCCTATGTATTACAAGGCTATTGGAATATAAATAGCTATTTTTCATGACCACAACTTAATTGCAGGTATCCAATCTTTATACATTTAGGCATTTTATATAGAGTTAATGGAAAATTAATTGCAGGAATAAAAATGAAAGAGCAAGCAAAACGGAAGGTTAAAGAACTCGTTGACCGATTCAGGCGTAATCTTGACGTTTATAAAAAGTCAACATATAACGAAACGCAGGTAAGACAAGAATTCATTAACCCGTTCTTTGAAGCGCTGGGCTGGGACGTGAGCAATAAGGAAGGGTATGCGGAACAGTATAAGGAGGTTGTGCACGAAGATGCAATAAAAGTCGGCCGTTCAACCAGAGCACCGGATTACAGTTTCAGAATTGGCGGTCAGCGTAAGTTCTTTGTCGAAGCGAAGAAACCTGCGGTGAACATAA
>QBUL01000138.1 GCA_013180605.1 Candidatus Methanophagaceae archaeon GoMg1
ATAAGCTATGGTATGACCTTAAAAATGAGGAAGTGGTAGAGATTATGATGGAGGCACGGTATTATGAACCCTAAGATTTCTATCCTTTGAAGCATAACTTTAATAATTTTCAACGGGCAGAGAACTACGCGTGCTCATCAGAGCGAGGCTGAGAAGTACTCTTTGACCGTGATCAGCGTTTCCCCTGGGTAATGATGTTATACGTTCTCCAGAGGTAAGGACCGGGGCAAGCCAACAGCTCCTCAAGACGACGGTCATTACTCAAGTAGCCGACATCCGTGATCTCTCGCCGCACTTCGATTCTGTGCCTTTGCATAATCTTGCCGATTGGAATGTCGGCTCTCATCAGGTCGGCTTTGAAGGCGGGTTTTAGCCTCGAGAGAGGAGTATATGACCTTGCGTAGAGGAGCGGCGAACCATCCCGGCTTCTAACGATTATGATGTCACGTTCGTTTACAGGCTCTCCAACGTCTACCGCAAGTAGGTCAGCTACTTCCCGAGGGCAAGGGACCACGGATTGCTTGATTGTACGAAGCGCAACTTCGCAGCATGAGATTAGCTCCAGAAGATTCGTCATAGAACCGTCGTGGCCGAGTAATACTCTATGGATTGGAAGTAGCCCATGATGACTCCTACTTAGCGACCAAATCTTCGCAGTCGTAGTATCCACGTGCCTATGCGCCTCAGGAGAAAATGTTTTGTTCATCACTAAACTAAGAGCAACAAATCCATGTTTTTAAATCATACGAATAGAATACTAAGACGCACCAACTAACGCCTCCCGTAACAGTTCCTTCTGCCTCTCAGTAAGATTCTTTGGCGTTTGCACCACCACAAAATAACGCGGAGAAATTCTCTTTTAAGGATGGATGCCCTTATTTTGGGATGGACTCATCAGGGCAGCCTAAATGCGAAGCAGACGATATTATGGAGGAATACTTACCGGGAACGTATCCTCCAAGAGGTGGCTTATGTCTCAGTTCTGCTGAAAATTGGATTGACTGCGTATATTTAAAAAGGGCAAAGCTCCTATAAATTAAAGGGAGGATAAAAAAGATGAAGATATGTGTAAGTGCAATGGGGAGAGACTTAGATGCGCAGATAGACTGGAAATTTGGCAGATGTCCATATTTCCTGATAGTAGACCCGGATACAATGGCGTTTGAAGCAGTACCAAACGAAAACAGCATTGATGTGGCAGGGCGAGCTTTCTGTATCGCACATCCCGAAACGCTTCTGAATAAAGGTGTGGATTTGGTTATCTCTGGAAACATAGGACCAAATATTTATCACTTATTTCATACAGCCGGCGTGGATATTGCGACTCTCACATCGGGCACAGTGAAAGAAGCAGTTGAGATGTATAAAAGCGGTGGATTGAGTATAATTGGAGCTCCGATGCCGAGGCGTATAAAAGAGGAGATTTCAATGCTTGAGGCGCGTTCAAAATCCCTGAGGCAAGAATTAGAGCAGGTAGAGAAGAGATTGGGGGAGCTCAGGAAGTAACCCCGCTCATTCTTTCTCTTCTTTCTTTTATTTTTTTAAAACGAATTGTTGGTTAAAACCAGAACGTCATTAGAATCAAGATTATGGGCATGAGTTCTTATGGTCCGTCGTTCCACTTGCGACTTCTACTCTTGCTTCGCTCCACGATGGGGGGGGCAAGTACGCAGCTCGTCAGATGCTGTGGGAATCAACCTCTAAGAGAGGAGGAAGACTGATTGTGTACTAAAGCCGCAAAAGAAAAAAAATCGAAAAGTTTTCAGGATATGAAAAATTTAAAGCAAGGAAAGATTGCCGTCCTGAATATTGACAGCACAGAAAGATTACTTCAAGAGTTTAGATTAAAGTGAAACTAATGTGGAAAGCTGAGGATCATCATTGCCATATAGTCTTTTCTGAACTGTTTTGTATTAAGTTTATAAATACGAAGCAGGAATAGTTAGATATGGCAGAGGAAAAGGATAAAAAAAACTTACTAAAGATATCAGGATACTCAAGTACGGCGATAGAATACATCCTTAGAAAGGTGAATGAAGGAAAAATAGATGACCCTGATGCTCACGCTGTTTATACCGGTCCGTGTGGAGACACAATGGAGATTTTCTTGGTAATCGAGCCCGATTCTAAAGTGATAAAGGAGGCAAAGTTTCTTGCAGTAGGGTGCGCAGGCGCTCTTGCCTGCGGATCTGCTCTGACAGAGATGATAAAAGGAAAGACGATAGAGCAAGCGGAGAAAATAGATGAGGAGGATGTAGTGAATTGGCTTGGTAGTATTCCAATACAAAAGATTTATTGCGCTTGTTTAGCAAAAAGGACGTTGAAGTACGCGATTAAGGAATATAGAAATAAACAGGGATGAATTGGATGTTGAAAAGACGGCGAAGTTTAAGACCGAGTATAAGGGAGAAACGTATTACTTCTGTTCACCGGGATGCAAAAAAGCATTTGAGGAGAACCCTGAAGAATATATTGGATAGACACAAGAACAGGGACGTTGTGGAGACTAAGGGAAAGTATAACAAGGCTATCCAATGTCAAGTATGTCCGTCTTAATTCGCCGATAGGGACAGGAAGGTGAAGGGAAATAAATGGAGTTCATACTACCTGAAGAGATTAAAGAGGTGCCAGTGGAAGAGGATAAATACTATGACTTAATTATTATTGGAGCCGGTCCGGCGGGGATGACGGCTGGAGTTTATGCGGGCAGGAAGAAACTTGATACATTAGTTATAAGTAAAAATGTTGGAGGTCAGACACTCCTCGCTCCGTGTGTAGAGACCTACATGGGATACCAATATATAACAGGAGCAGAGTTAATTCGAAAATTTGAGGAGCAGGTCAGACAGTTTCCTATTGCTTTTTCGATTGGCGAAGAGGTCACAAAGCTCAGTGTGAAAGATAAATTTTTCGCTGTGCTGGCTTATAATGGTAAGAAATTCAAGTGTAAAGCAGTAATTATTGCATCCGGTAGACGTGCAAGGTCCCTAAACATGCCACGGGAGAAAGAATTGACAGCCAGAGGAGTAAGTTATTGTGCTACATGTGATGCGCCCCTGTTCGGTGGAATGGATGTAGCGGTAATCGGTAGTGGTAATCCTGCTATTACTGCTGTAAACGACCTTACTAAATATGCAAGAAAAATTTACAATATAGTTTGGGTATCCGTAAAGGCAGACCCGATATTAGTAGAGAAGGTGAAAAAATCAGGTAAAGTTGAATTCTTCTCGAACTATGCGGTCAATGAGATAAGGGGGGCGGATAAAGTAGAGAGTATAGTTATCAGGGATATAAAGGGCGATAAGGAAGTCGTTCTCAATGTTGAAGGTGTTTTTATAGAGATCGGATCCATCGCCAATGTTGAATTCGCAAAGGATGTAGTGAAACTTAACGAATTAAAAGAAATAGAAGTGGATTGTGGGTGTAAGACGAGTGTTGCGGGAATATTTGCGGCTGGCGACGTAACTAATGCACCGGAGAAAACAAATTATCGTGGCAGCAGGAGAAGGAGAAGGAGCAAAAGCAGCTCTAAGTGCATATCGCTATTTAATAGAATCCTAAAAAAAGAAAAAATATAGGGGTTGTGTGCCAACGGCTTTTCTCCTATCCAGTAACTTCTATCAACTCGGTCCTTACGAAACTTTCGTATGCTTCGGGGCTCATTCCCTCACCGCACTTAGAGCACCAATAGGCATCTGCATGCTTCATTTCGTCTCCGCGGTTGTCCAATATCCGATATGAAAAACCCAAACTCCTCTTCTCACATTTCTTACAAAACTCTTCTTTTTCTGTGGCAATCATTTCAAATGCGCCAATCTTTTTTCGATACTCAATAGTCTCGCCAGACATTTTCTCCCAATCTGATGGGAAATGCCCATATTCTGCATTCATCTTCCTTTTCACCCCAATTAAACAATGGTTCATGGATACATATAAAGGTATAGCATTATTCTTTGTGAGCACATGGTACATAAACAAAAAAGAAAAAATCGAATAATTGAAAGGAGGTGTTTCTCAAATGGCATTTACGCCACCACAAAATAACGCGGAGAAATTCTCTTTTAAGGATGGCTGCCCCTATTTAGGGATGGACCCATCAGGACAACCTAAATGCGAAGCAGACGATATTATGGAGGAATACTTACCGGGAACGTATCCTCCAAGAGGTGGCTTATGTCTCAGTTCTGCTGAAAATTGGATTGACTGCGTATATAGTCATTCCGAAAAGTTTAGGCAATAATTGTATGGAAGCCCACCACACGGTTCTGGATGTTTCCCCCAGCGCTATACTCCGGACAAAAAAGACGAAGAATGTTATCCGCAGGTATCTGGCAGAGATAAAGAAGAAGGTGGCACCAGAAAATGAGCAATTAGACCTTTGGATTGAAAAGTTCAAACAATGACAAAATCGTTATTATATCTAAGCTTGAACTATTTAACGATACTTACAAACTCAGAGACTGGTTAGTTTAGAATGTAAAAGGCATTGGTTATAAAGAGGCAAGTCATTTTCTGAGAAACATCGGATTAGGAGAAAATATGGCAATTCTTGACAGACATATGTTGAAGAACTTAAATCTACTTGGAGTAGAGAAAATTCTAAGTTCCTTACCCAAGCATAGATATTTTGAAATAGAGAAAAAGATGATGAAATTTGCAAGTAAAATAAATATACCAATGAGCCATCTTAATTTGGTGTTATGGTATAAAGACACAGGGGTTTAAATGAGCGAGGGAATGGAGCTGTCAATGGACAAACTCAGGGAATATCTGGAAAATGAAGGTGTTCACCCGTCATATCATCGCTTGAAGATTCTGGAATATTTGATGAACCACAGAACACATCCAACCGTTGAGCGGATACATAAAGAACTTTCAAAAGAGATACCTACACTCTCAAAAACCACCATCTATAATACGCTAAAACTTTTTCTGAGCAAGGGAATTGTACAGGAGCTGACGATAGAAGAGAAGGAAATGCGATACGATGCCGATACGAAACCACACGCGCATTTCAAGTGTATGGAGTGCGGGGACGTGTATGACATAGCTCTGGAATTCCCAAACCTCGAGCGGGAGATGATCGAAGGGCATAAAGTTACAGAGTGCCATGTTTACCTTAAAGGGGTTTGTAAGAATTGCTTAAAAAGAACCGGAAAATGAAAACCTTCTTGATACAAAGCTGGAACTAAACCAAGAAATGGGTGTTTGGCATGAGATGCCTCAAATGATAATTCCAGATGAATTAAAAAGGATATTTGAAAAGGTGGATTCAGTCGTATTTGAAACCGCGGGTAAAGAAGGGAATCAAAATGGTGTTCAAGTATTTTGGAAGAAGGTTCTTAATGACAAAACGGTTCTGCTCATTGGTGATTTTACGAAACTGAACGAGAAGGACCTTATAGAGGATAATGATGTTCGCATCTCCTACCGGGATCCAGAAGCAGAAAGAGGATACCAAATAAAAGGAATAGGAAGATACCATACAGATGGCTCAATTTATGAAGTGGGCAGAAAATTTAAGCTCTCCAAAAAACCTGATAGTGCCCCAGAAGGGGTTATTGAAGTCAAAGTAACCGGGATTTCTATAATGAGGCCGGGACCATGTTACTACCGCCGATGATTAAAAGGTCGTGGGGTTCAGTTCCTTAAAAACTTTTTATATACTAAAAAACCGAAAAACTAATATGAAGAAAGAAGTTATGTTTAAAATGAGGGAGATTAAATGCTGATGGCAGAAAATAGGGTAGCAGTGGATTTTGAGGGAACCGCCGATTTTGTAGGTAGAGCGACCATTGTGAAATTGTCCGATTTTAAGGGGGGGGAATGGACATTTGTTCGGCTTTTAGCCTGTGGCTTTACGTTTCCGCCAATGTCTGTGATAATATATCCTGCATTTGAATTGGCAGGAAATACGGCATTGTTGATGGATAATTTTAGGGGGTGTAAAACATGTTAAGCGAATTACCGATAGATTTGGAAAAGGTGAGTAAAGAGAATAGAGATAGAGAGATATTGCGTGTCGGTATGATAGCGGAACTGGATGCCGTGAATTTGTATGAGCAGCTCGCGGCGATGGCGGAGCGAGAAGAAGTCAAGGCGGTTCTGCTGGATATAGCAAAAGAAGAGAAGACACACATGGGTGAATTTCAGGCTCTGCTTCTAAGACAAGACAGGGAGCAGGTCGAGGAATTGGAGAAGGGTAAGAAAGAGGTGGAGGAACTGGTAGAATGAGAGGTATAATACCTATCGTTGCGATTGTCTGTACTCTATTAGCATGTTCGATGGTTGCAGGAGCAATTGAATCTTCTGATTTCGATGATCCAACAGTATGCAAGGGCTGTCATGCAGAAATATACAATCAATGGGACGGCTCGATGCATTCAATAGCATACACCGACCCTGTTTATTTGGCGGAAGAAAAAATTGCTTCTGCGGATACAGATGGTCTAACCGACACCTACTGTGCACGGTGCCACACGCCAGTCGGCGTTCTCGCGGGTGAAGTCCCGCCAATTGGACATGAAAACCTGAGTGAGGTATCGAAGAAGGGAATACAGTGCGATTTCTGCCACAGTGTCAATAAATCCACGGGTATAGGAAACGGTGCTTTTATGGTCTCTCTGGATGGGATTAAGCGAGGTCCTTATGATGACTCCAAATCACCGTATCACGGAAGTATGTTCTCAGACTTTCACACAAAGTCGGAGTTCTGCGGCATGTGCCACGAGGTCTACCATCCGGTGACCGGAATTCCAATAGAGGAGACATATACCGAGTGGAAGGAAGGACCGTACAGTAAGACCACACAATGCCAGGACTGCCACATGACGCCAGGAGTCACGCATTTCGAGGCAAATCCCGGCAAAGCATCCGGTATTGGACCTGAGAGGGACCATGTCTATACACATCACTTTGTAGGCGGTAACGCTGTGGTAACCGGGGTTATTGGCTCAGAAGTGCACCAGCGAATGGCAGAAGAGCGGTTGAAGTCCGCGGCAACGCTTGAACTGGAAGCCGAGAAGAAGGATAATGAAGCCGGAATTACGGTAAAAGTCACAAACATAGGAGCAGGGCACAAGCTTCCAACAGGTCTCACAGAGGCAAGAGAGCTCTGGATAGAGATTATGGCGACAGACGCAACGGGCAAAGAAATTTATCACGTGGGTGGACTTGATTCTGATGGCGAAGTGGATACCGATGCTGTGATGTATCGTGCAGTGCTTGGGGATGCAGAGGGAAAACCAACGGTGAAGGTCTGGGAGGTTGAATCCACGCTTTCAGATAACAGGATACTTCCGAAGGAGGCTCGTGTCGAGAAGTTTAATTTTGCTATTCCAGACAAGGTAAAAGGTCCCATTACAGTGGAAGCGAAGTTGAACTACCGGTCGGCATCGCAGAAGTTCCTTGACGAGCTCTTTGGCGAGGGTGCGGTCGTTGCACCTGTGATAGAGATGGCAGGTGCAGAAGGCACGGTAGAATTAGGGAAAGCGCCTGGCGAAGGAGTGCCTGGCTTTGAGGTACTGTTTGTGTTAATAAGCCTTTTAGTTGTGGCTTATTTGGTGAGAAGGAGAGAGAAATAAGGAGGTGATAAAAATGAAATTTGGAGATTTGTTGAAAGGAGCAGAAGCGGAAGGTAAAGAGAAGCATGTCCCGGTAATTGAGATAGATAGGGGGCATAGGAGAGAAGACGTGGATATTGTGCGCGTGATTGTGGGTAAGGATGTGCCACATCCTAACACGATGGAACACCATATCGCGTGGATAGAGCTGTACGGAGTGAAGAAAGAGGGACAGGTGGTTCACCTTGGCAGAGCAGCGTTCGCAGCAGGTTATACCAATCCGAACGCCGGGTTTCAGGTACCTGTCGAAGAATTCAATGCGTTCTGTGCGCTCGCATATTGTAACATCCACGGTGTGTGGCAAAACTGTATAGAAGTATAAATTATAGGAGAGAGATGAAATATGGAAGAAAAAGGAGTTCCCCGGATTGGGGAGTAATTCCCGGAAATGGAAGTACAAACAGCTCACGGAAGGAAGAAACTGCCAGAAGAGTTAAAAGGCAAATGGTTTGTCCTGTTCAGCCATCCTGCGGATTTTACTCCCGTGTGCACGACAGAGTTCGTGGCTTTTCAAAGACGATTTGACGAGTTTAAAAAACTCGACTGCGAGCTGATAGGACTTAACCCATTTAAAAGTTAGAAAGTAATTTAGGAAAATGTACCAAAGGAGGGAGACATCATGAAAGGAAAAAAAGAAAGATATTTGACCACGAACCAAGGTGTCCCGATTTCGGACAACCAGAACTCGATGACCGTTGGCGAACGCGGTCCAGTGCTGTTACAAGACGTCCAGTTTATCGAGAAGATGGCTCATTTTGATAGGGAGCGTATCCCCGAAAGGGTTGTCCATGCCAAGGGAGCAGGGGCACACGGCTACTTTCAGGTTTACAAGAGCATGGAACCTTATACGAAGGCGAAGTTCCTTCAGGATCCTGATAAAAAGACACCTGTATTTGTTCGATTTTCAACTGTAACGGGTGGACGTGGATCTGCTGATACCGTGCGTGATCCCCGTGGATTTGCCGTTAAGTTCTACACTGAGGAGGGGAACTACGATCTTGTAGGGAACAACCTGCCCGTCTTTTTCATCCGGGACGCCATCAAGTTCCCGGATATGGTTCATGCCTTCAAGGGAGCACCGGATAGCAATATCCCATCTGCCTCTTCCGCGCATAACCGCTTTTGGGATTTTATATCTCTAACGCCTGAATCAACCCACATGATTACCTGGCTTTTTTCCGACCGCGGGACGCCCAAAAGCTATCGGATGCAGGAAGGTTTTGGTGTCAATACCTATGTGTGGGTGAACGCCGAAGGAAAGGCGGTGTATGTGAAATACCACTGGAAACCGAAATTGGGTGTCCATAACATTGACCGTCATGAAGCAGCACGGTTGGCAGGTGACGACCCCGATTACCTTACTCGTGATCTTAGGGATACTATCGCCAGCGGCGAAGAGGTTGAGTACGAACTCAATGTCCAGTTGATGGATATTGCTGACGAATTGAAACAAATTTTTGATCCACTCGACGCAACAAAAACCTGGCCTGAGGACAAATTCCCGCTGATGCCGGTGGGCAAAATGGTGCTCAATCGCAATCCCGAAAACTTCTTCGCCGAAGTGGAGCAGGCAGCTTTCTGTCCAGCCAGCATCGTTCCCGGGATCGAGTTTTCCGGTGACAAGTTGCTCCAAGGTCGAACATTCTCCTATAATGATACTCAGCGCTATCGGTTGGGAGCGAACTACCTGCAACTTTCCATCAACCGCCCTCTGGTACCAGTCGACAACAATCAGCGCGATGGAGGCATGCAGTCTGGAAGTTTCCGTGGGCCGGTCAATTACGAGCCCAATAGCTTAGCTGGTGGTATGCCTATGGAGGCTCTGGCGGGTACATCTCGTGTATATCGCGTAGAGGGGGAAGTAACTCGGCGTAAGATTGGCATAACGGATAATTTCGAACAGGCAGGAGAGAGATATCGCTCCTTGAGCAAGATGGACCAGGGACATCTGGTAGATAACCTTACTGCGGATCTTATGCACATAGACAAACCGATTCAGCAGCGGGTGATTGATAACCTGACAAAGGCTGACCCCGAGTTGGGGCAATCCGTAGCTGAAGGTATAAAATTTTAAATAGAATAGGAAGGAGAAGTAAAATGGAAGAAAAAGGAAGTATGCCCCTGATTGGGGAAAAATTTCCGGATATGGAAGTACAAACAACACATGGAAAGAAGAAACTGCCAGAAGAGTTCAAGGGCAAATGGTTTGTCCTGTTCAGTCATCCTGCGGATTTTACACCCGTGTGCACGACCGAGTTCGTGGCGTTTCAAAGACGATTTGAAGAGTTTAAAAAACTCGACTGCGAGCTGATAGGATTGAGCATAGACCAGGTTTTCAGCCACATAAAATGGGTGGAATGGATAAAGGAGAACCTGGACGTGGAGATAAAGTTTCCAGTAATCGCGGACGACACGGGTAGAGTTGCAAAGATGCTGGGACTCATCCATCCCAACAAGGGCACAAATACGGTTAGGGCTGTATTTGCCGTTGACCCGCAGGGAATAATGAGAGCCATGATTTATTATCCGCAGGAACTCGGCAGGAACATGGATGAAATACTGAGAATGGTCCGAGGTCTTCAAACCGGCGATGAACACGGCGTGGCGATACCTGCAAATTGGCCTAACAACGAGTTGATTGGTGATGAGGTGATAATTCCTCCTGCATCAGATGAGCAAACCGCGAAGGAACGAGTCAAGCAATACGAATGCTTTGATTGGTGGTTCTGCCACAAAAAGCTACAGGGAGGGAGATAAGATGCTAAGCGAGAAGATGGCAGAGGCGCTGAACAAACAGGTCAACAAGGAGATATATTCGGCGTATCTGTATATGGCGATGTCGGCATACAGCACATACACCGGACTGAAAGGATTTGCCAACTGGTTCATGGTTCAGTATCAGGAGGAGATGACGCACGCGATGAAAATCTACGATTATATCAACGATCAGGGCGGTCAGGTGAAGCTCATGGCGATTGAGCAGCCGCTGACCGAATTTGAGTCGCCTATGGATATGTTTGAGAAGACTCTGGCGCACGAGAAGTTCATCACGAAGAGCATAAATGAGCTCGTTGACCTTGCTATCGCGGAGAAGGACCACGCTACGAACATCTTTCTTCAATGGTTCGTTACTGAACAGATAGAAGAGGAAGGCAATGACAATGAAATCATTGCCAAGTTGAAACTCGTTGGAAAAGACGGCAATGGCTTGCTCATGCTCGACAAAGAACTGGCGATGCGGGTATTTACTCCGCCAGCGGCATCTGAGGAGAGTCAGACATAAGAAAAGTGGAATAATAAAAAGGAGATGATAGAAATGGGAATGGGACAAGGAAGAGGAGCAGGTGGTCTCCGCCATGGTCTCGGGCGAGGAGGAGCACCCACAAAATGTGTTTGCCCTCAATGCGGGTACGAAGCAACAAAAGAGCGAGGTACCCTCTGCCGTTCGATGAAGTGCCCCAAGTGTGGGGTTCAACTTGTAGGGGCGTAAAAACAAAGGGGAGGTGACATGAAAAAATGGCAAAAGCAATCGTAATTTATGAAACACGCTCGGGCAATACCGAAATGATGGCAAAAGCTATCGAAACCGGGTTGAAAGAAGCGGGAGTTGAAGTCGAACGGAAAAAGGCTGCACGTGCAAATGCGGATGACCTCAAAGACGTGGATGCCATAGTTCTCGGCTCTCCGACGTATGTTCGTAACCTGATCGCAGCGATGAAGACCTTTCTTTTCGAGATGGATAAAGTGGACTTGAAAGGCAAGGTTGGTGCGGCATTCGGGTCTTACGGTTGGAGTGGTGAATCGATTGAGATACTGACAGAAACGATGAAGAATCTCGCGGGGATGAACGTGATAGAACCTGGACTGAGAATAAATCGCAGACCAACCGAAAAGGGTCTGGAAGAATGCCGTGAGTTTGGCAAGAAGATTGCCGAGAGGATAAAATAAATTAATAGGAGGAAAAAGAGAAATGGCAAAATGGAAATGTACCGTATGTGAGTATATCTACGACGAAGAGGAAGAGGGGACTGCTTTTGAAGATTTACCTGACGATTGGGTATGTCCCGCCTGTGGTGTGGGTAAAGAAGCGTTCGAGAAGGAGGATTAAATGAGTCTTAGAAGAGAATTAAAATCGAACATTTACGCAGTGGGTGCAATTGACTGGGACAGGAGGTTGTTTGATGAACTCGTACCGCTACCAGATGGAACGAGTTATAATTCCTATTTGATAAAAGGTAGCAAGAAGACAGCACTGATAGATACGGTAGACTCAACTATGACGGATGTGCTGGTAAGAAACCTTGAAGGACTTGAGGCTGGCGATATAGATTATGTCATCGCCGATCACGCCGAGCAGGACCATTCGGGGTCGTTACCTCAGGTACTCGACCTATATCCAGGTGCTAAGGTGGTTTGCACACCGAAATGTAAGGATTTGCTTATGGATTTGCTTTTAATACCTGAGGATAAGTTCATAACAGTGGCTGATGGAGAGACACTATCATTGGGCGACAAAACACTGGAGTTCATTCATGCACCGTGGGTTCACTGGCCAGAGACGATGCTGACATATCTAAGAGAAGACAAAATACTTTTTACATGCGATTTCCTCGGCTCGCATCTTGCAACCAGCGATTTGTTTGTGACCGATGAGGCAACGGTCTATGAGGCAGCCAAGCGATACTATGCGGAGATTATGATGCCATTCAGGATAACTATCAGGAAAAATATGGAGAAGATAAAAGATCTCGAGATAGAGATAATCGCACCAAGTCATGGTCCCGCTTATGATAAGCCAGACTTTATTCTCAATGCTTACAGGGATTGGGCTTCTGATGAGGTGAAGAGTGAGGTAGTCATACCTTATATCTCAATGCACGGCAGCACGAAGAAAATGGTAGATTACTTCGCAGAGGCGTTGATTGAGCGGGGCATAACGGTAAAGCAGTTCAATCTGTCGGAAACCGATATTGGTAAATTAGCGATGGCATTGGTAGACGCAGCTACGGTTGTGATCGGGTCACCCACTGTTTTGGTCGGTCCACATCCGAAAGTCGTTTATGCTGCTTGTCTCGCAAACGCATTGAGACCAAAAGTGAGATTTGCATCTATCATCGGGTCTTACGGTTGGGGCAGCAGGATGGTGGAACAACTTGCAGGAATGATGCCTAACTTAAAGGTGGAAATACTGGATCCAGTTGTGGTTAAAGGAGTTCCGAAAGAGGAGGATTTTGAGGCATTGGACAGATTAGCAGATGAAATTGTGAACAAGCACAGGGAGCACAATATAATATATCAAAGTTAGCAAAGGCGTGAAAAATGAAAAATCTTAAAATGATAGGGGGACATAAAAAAAATAAAAATGAGAGAAGAAAAAAAGAAGGACTTGTTAGAGAAGGGGGCTATTATCCAGAGAGATTATGAAACGTATGCCATCGCGCCGCATATACCAGGGGGCATTTGCGAGCCTTCTACGCTTAGAAGAATAGCAGATGTCGCGGAGAAATACAATGCTGCAACGTTAAAACTGACCTCAGCGCAACGAATAGCCATTGTGGGTGTAGCGGAAAGCGATATAGAAGATGCGTGGCGAGACCTCGATATACCTCTTGGTTATGCCATCGGGTTATGTGTCAGAAGTGTAAAGTTCTGTCCGGGAACAACGTTTTGTAAAAGAGGCAAGCAAGATTCTGTGACGTTAGGTATGGAATTTGACAGGAAGTATCACGGAATGACGCTGCCCTCAAAGTTTAAAATCGGCGTTTCCGGCTGTACGAATAGCTGCGCGGAGTCATGGATAAAGGATTTGGGCTTTATCGGGATGCCAAAAGGCGGGAAAGTGGTTGTTGGCGGTTCTGCTGGTGCATCTCCTGCGATTGCAGAAGTTTTAGCGGCGAATTTGAATGATGGCGAGGCTATGGAACTCGCGGATAAAATTATCAATTACTACAAGAACTGCGATGCCAAAAAGCGATTGGGTAGGTATATTAAAGAAGTCGGGTTTGAGGAATTTAAAAAAGAGGTATTATAATCACAGATATTAGGAGAAGGAAAAACATGAGCGAAGCCATAGCAAAAACAACTGGAATGGTAGAGCCGCTTGCAGAGAGTGAAGAGGAGTGTACATTACCCACAGCCAAGGTAGAAGGCAAGGAAATACCATGGGACCCCACGCAACTGAGGAGAGTCCAGGAACACCCTTGTTTCAGTAAGAACGCTGCCCATTTATTTGGTAGAATACATCTCGCGGTAGCGCCGAAGTGTAACATCCAGTGTAATTACTGCCTGCGCAAATATGATTGTGTGAATGAATCTCGACCAGGTGTGACGAGCAAGGTGCTCACGCCACAGGAATCGTTAGAACGGGTACGGGAAGTGCTTGAACAGGTGCATTACATCAAAGTTGTTGCCGTTGCGGGACCCGGCGAGCCGCTGTACAATGAGGAGACGTTTGAGACATTCCGACTGGTAAAGGGGGAGTTCCCACACCTCATAAGGTGCATGAGTACGAACGGATTGCTCCTGCCAGATCGAATTGACGAACTCGAAGAGCTGGGAATCGGCAACGTGACCGTTACGCTGAATGCCATAGACCCCGACATCGGCAAGAACATCTATTCTTTTGTCAATTACCAGGGTAAAAGATACAGGGGGCGAGAAGCGGCTGAGATATTGCTCAGGAATCAGTTAAAAGGAATAGAAGAAGCGGTGAAAAGGAAGATAGTGGTAAAAGTAAATACTGTTTTTATTCCCACGGTGAATGATAAGCACATCATAGAGATAGCGAAGAAAGTAGGAGAAATGGGTGTTTATCTGCAGAATATTATGCCCCTCATCCCACAATATAAGTTCGCACATATCACACCGCCAACACCGCATGAGAAGAAGGAGATGCAAGAGAAATGCAGTAAATATGTGAAGCAGATGACACACTGCCGGCAGTGCCGCGCAGATGCTATTGGGAGACTGGGAAAGGATATTCAAAACCGCTTATAATAGAAGTATGAAAAAGATATACGGCATTATCGGCGACCCGGTAGCACACAGTCTTTCCCCAGTTATGCATAATGCCGCCTTTAAGAAACTCGGAATGGATGCCATTTATCTCGCGTTTCGAGTTTCTCCCGAAGAAGTAGGAGATGCGATAAGAGGAGCAAAAAGCCTCGGCATCGCAGGTCTTAACGTTACCATCCCGCTGAAGGAGAAGGCGCTTTCTTTCGTAGATGCGGAAGAAGTGGCGAAGAAAATAGGTGCAGTAAATACCATTGACTTCAGCAGTGGCACGCCTGCTGGTTATAATACGGATGGGATAGGCTCGCTGAGGATATTGAAAGAGGTAGTGGGCGAAATAAACGGCAAGAATGTGTTAATTCTTGGTGCTGGCGGCGCTGCAAAGGCTATTTCATTTTATCTCGATGCGGAAGGTGCAAGGGTGACAATAGCGAACAGGACAAGGGAAAAAGCTGCTCAGTTGGTCTCCAAGCTCCGTAATGCGGATTTTATCAGTTTGGGGGTCGAACTCGAAAAGCGAATCGAAGATTCGAATATTTTGATTAATGCTACTTCTGTGGGTATGCACCCGAACGAAGATGCCACATTAGTGAATGCCTATCTGATGCATCCGGACCTCGTTGTATTTGATATCGTGTATAATCCGCTGGAGACGAAGTTATTGCGAGAGGCGAAGCGTGCAGGCGTAAAAAAGATAGTGGATGGCGTGAAGATGCTTGTCTACCAGGGCGCCGCTTCGTTCAAGATATGGACAAAAAAAGAGCCGCCGATAGAGACAATGGAGAATGCGGTCAGGGATGCTTTGAGTCATGGTAGTAGTTAATTAAGTAGTTCCTCAAAAATTACTTTTCTTGTTTTGGACATTAGGATTTAGCTCGACTTTGTCACATTTCAAATTTACCGCAGAGAACGCTGAGTTCGCAGAGAAAATTTCATGTGCAGATTGTTGCCTTGAAAAAAGGAGAGTGGAAAAGGACATAGCTTCTCTCTCTATCCTCTGCGCTCTCCGTGAACTCTGTGGTTAATCTGACATTGTCAAATTACGTAGATGCTCACATTTTGCCAACGGGTCTTATCGGCACGATATAAGGTCTCTCATCGTGATTGTTCACTTTCACTTCAACACCGTAAACATGTTTTATATTATCCGGCGTAAGGACAGAAACAGGGTCACCCGTGGAAAAAATCTTACCACTGTTCATCATTATTATCCTATCTGCGTATCTCGAAGCTAAATTCAGGTCGTGGATAGCCATTATCGCCGAGATTCCCCTTTCTCTTACGATGTTCTTTATGATGTCCATCACTTCAAGCTGGTGTCTGATGTCGAGGTTGGAGGTAGGTTCATCGAGCAGAAGGACATCAGGCTCTTGCGTGAGCGCACGTGCTATGAACACTTTCTGCTGTTGACCGCCGCTGAGCTCGTTAATGTCTCGCATGGCGAACTCTTCAGTGTTCAGCATTTGCAGCATCTCCAGAACTTTTTCAGTGTCTTTTTCACTGCTTCGCCAGCCAAGATGAGGACGTCTGCCCATGAG
>QBUL01000137.1 GCA_013180605.1 Candidatus Methanophagaceae archaeon GoMg1
GTGAATCCGCGTAAATCTGCGTCCTAAATAGGTAGGAGTTATACTTTATATACAACAAGATAAAAATATTGAAAAAGTAAAAGTAAAAATGAACCCCAAAAGAATAGCAATCGCAACCACGATAGGAGTGTTATGCGGGCTGTATTGCGCATACGCCACGAATCAGATGGAAAATCATGCGACAGGCGCGCCGTTCGGTATCTTTATATTGCTGTCCATCGTGTATAACAGGGCATTGATCGGATTTGTAATTGGAATCGCAGACGGCATAAACTTACATCCTGTTCTACGCGGTGCGATTTTAGGTGCAATAGTAAGTTTTGCCATGACGATTCCAGCGTTTGAACAAGGTATAGGTGCGCTAATACTGGTTCCATTTGGCGTTGTGTATGGAATCATCGCCGACTTCGTGGCAACTAAGTTTTCGTAAACCAACAAAATAAAAATAAGAAATGGTAAACCTGCGGCTTCATGGTTTTTTCTTCCGCCTCACAGTTCTCAACAAACTTGCAATTCCCCTTTTTCATTTTCCACTTTGCACTTTACATTTTGCATTTATTTCAGCCCCTCACCTCTTTCTACCTCCAGCACCTTTATTATCTCCTCATAAACCGTTTTTAACTCCTTTTTCTTTACGCGTCCCAGAAGCTTCTTTATCACCAATTCCGGTGTGCTCGACCCGATATGGCTGAACATCGGCTGTCTATCAACAATAATGTTTCCTGCGGCATCCAACCCCTCGGACTCTATCCCGTCCACACGCACCTTCTCTATACTTATATGCGGCAACAACTCATGAATCAAATGCGTTATCACCACGGCAATCGTATCCTTCGGCATATAATTCAAGATAGCCGCCATTATCCGTCCCATTGCGCCGGGTTCGGTAAGCGCCTCCAATTCGTCTATTAACACTACCTTCGCTCCTTCTCGCATGAATATCCGGCTCAATGCACGCATCGAATATTCAAACGACCCGGTCTTCTTTATCATCTTTCGACGGTATAAATACAGAGGCATCAGCGGTATTTCCGCTCGCTCCGCAGGCACTGGCAGACCCAGCTCCGTGAGAATGACCGCAGTTGCAAGCATGATCAACAGCGATGTTTTTCCTCCACTGTTCGCACCCGTAAGAATGGCTACTGGATGCGGTGCAGCGCCGAAGATACCCAAATTCGTTTTTCCTATCGAATAAGAAACTGGCACCACGGGCTCACCACCGCTCAGCTCTTCATCAACCAAAAATATATTCCTGCCCATAATCACGCCTAACCCCTCTTCGCTTAGTTCCGGCATATTCAACTTGAAATCACGGCTAAATTGCACCACAGCCAGCATAAAATCGAGATAAAAAATCTTTTTAATTGCCGTGCTCACCTGTGCTCTATGTCGCTCCAGTTGTGTTGCAAATTCTCTTAGCCTGTAATATTTCCTCTCCGCCTTTTTCCTGTTATACCTCTGTCGCAATCGCTGCAGTGGCACCCGCGAGAACTCAAATGGCAGCCCGCTATCCAGGTTCTCATACGCGCACTCCCATAAAACGTCCTTGTCTTCCCCGGTAAGCATCAACGCATCCACCATGTTCACCAAAACCTCTTCCAGATAGCCTTTAAACTCTTCTACACCGCCGCCTCTTCGCATAATCCGCTCTGCTTCCTTGTTTAGCTCCTCCTCATACCGGTAAATCTCTTCGTCAAAACTGGGTTCGGCTTTGCCATTTTCCATTTCTATTTTTTCCACAAGCCCCAGAACGTCTTCTAAACCGTCTACCGGGATACCTTTAAACAGATATGAATCCTTAAGTGTTGCAAATTCGGTTAATAGTGTTATTATCGCTTCTATTGCTTGTTTCTTTGCCACGAAAGAATTAATGACAAATTCGGGATAAAGTTCGCATGGTTCCGGCAAATTATTAATATCTATGTTTATGATGCCCGGTTCATCAAGCACGCCCTCCTCTGCGGCGCCTTCACTGATTAACAGAATGATATTTTCCTTCTGCAAAAGTTCCCTTGCTTTATCTGTGGAATCGAGAAATTCTACCTGCACGAACTCGCCATACGTTTCCTTTAGTTCCACTTCTATTCCTCTTCTACGAATAGCGATAAGAGGAGATTGCCCAAAACTCATCTTCTCTATCGCGGCTCCAGAAATTATTTCACGCACCCTCGCTATTTTCGCCCCACCCAACTGCTCCTCCAACTTCCTGCTCTCACGCACATCCTTAGATCTCGTTTGTAGTTCCTCCCCGCTGAGGGAAGGCGTAAGCGTAAGAACCCTGTCCTTTCCGTTTTTCGTTGTCGCATACATGGAAAGGATTTTTAAAAGCTCTTTCTCTAATTCTCGCGTTTCTTTAGTGCAGAAGACACTTCGGACTTTATATCCTGCTAAATCCTCTTTAGTTCTTATCACCACCTTCTCTGCTTCTCTTCGTTTTATTCCGAGAATTGCGGATAACGCCTCTAGGTCAGGTATCGCTATTGCATCCTCCAAATAGGGTTTCAGGAACCCCGGGTATTTCTTATTCATAATACTTCTTCTCCCGCTTTACAAGTATTTGTCTTATCTGACTCTCTTCTGATGGCATACTCTTTACCTCTTCCAAGCAATTTACGGAATACAAGTGCCCGCCGTAAATTTTCCGGATATACCCATACCCCTTTTATCATTATTGCCATATCTTAATTCTATTTATATTTATATTATGAACGAAATTAAAGTTTGACAACAGTGAAAAAATGGACCGACACAAAAAGTGTGAAGAAGAAACACGTGAGATATGGATAAAAGCGAATGACGTTCCAGATAGAATTAAGCGGTTAGAAAAGGCGGCATTGAAATATCCTGAGGAGATGCCCGTACTTTCTGATATAGCATATTCTTATCTTGATATAGATGACATAGATAATGCAGTTAAGACCTATCGGAAGATTATTGGCCTGAAAGACACCTTTAGACTTGTCTGGGATAACGAACTTGGAGAAGCGTATTTACTCACGGGGAACTATGAGAAGGCTACTGAAATACTGGAAAACTCAAGCGTTACTGATTATCAGCAGGGTCTGTTCCTCGCGTTTGCATATCTCAAGGCGGGTGACAGGAAGAGATTTAAGGAACAGTTTGACAACTGGATTTTGGAGAATTTGGAACAATCTTTTGAGTTGGGTAGCCATAAGCAGTATATCAGTGCTTTGTTCAGTGATGAAGACGCCAAGTTTATAGAAGATGCTTGGGACAAGCACTACGAGAAATACAGCAGTATGGACCCGTATAAACTATACTGTAAGCTTTATAAGCAGTATCATATTAAACATCGGTTTGACGAAGAAGATTTTGAGGATGACGATTTTGAAATACCTGCTAAACTAAATAGGGCTCAGTTTGAAGCGTTGAGTGGCGAGTATTGCTACCTGGACCGCAGGATGATGTTTTCTATAGACGAGCTTAGCCGAGAAGAAAAAGACAGATACTTTGAGTTGAGGGACTTGTTGTTTGCTGATACTGTTATGGGGTAAGAGGGACATAAAAAAGAATGAGCACAGCAAAAGAAGAAGTACAAAAGATGCTTGAGCAGATTCTTGATGGCTCGTCGTTCGAGGATATCCAGTATCATATCTACGTGTGTGAGAAGATCGAGCGTGGGCTGAAAGATATAGAGGAAGGGCACATACTCGACCAAGAAGAGATTGAGCGAAGAATGAGCAAACGGCTCGGAAAGTAAATATATTATCGGTTTTGTTCATGGTGCACGTAATTTGCGAGCATTTTGGGAACGAGAAGGGCAGCATCCGCACCTATAATCATTTTATTCCGCTAATAAAGAATAACAGAGTGAATATGAGAGCCAATGCTGTTATTAAGAAAGCCCAAAATGCCCACCATGGATCGAAAGAGAGTTCTCTGAAATCCAAATGGAGCCTGGCACCTTCACTTGGTAATTTGAGTTTCCATGCATAACTGATTTGGTCTTTTTCTAATTTAGGATACACTATTTTCCACGGATTAATCTCTAAATTGCGGATCTCGTGCAACATAGGAGCATGTGCGGTAACAAAAAACCCCCGAGGAAGCACCACCCAATAGTATAAAAATTCTAAATCCACTATTTCCTCATTTCTTGACAGTTCACCCAAAACTTTATTGTCATAAGGTCTTATACTTATTGTCCACGTAGATTCTGTATATGGATGTCTTTTAATTTTCTTTGCATATTTGGAGATAGCATACTTAATCCGAAATCCTGCATATTTGACTAATTCCCCACTACACACATTACTTCGCTCTTCATGTAAATTATACCGGAAGAAAATACGAATTTGTGAGTAAGAATCCTTAAAAGTAGTTTCTATGTTATGTATTTGAGCTATTTTAACATATTGCTGATCATTTGGTGCAGCTAATAATTTGACAAATTCTTCGCTTTTTCGTTCATACTGACCATCATACAGATAGTCACAGAAATTAGCATTTAGAAAAAGCTCATTTTCTTTACTTACATCTTTTAAAGATTGAAAGTTGCATCACCATTTGGTGCGACCCAAATAGCTTGAGATACTTTCTTAATTTTATATTTAGGTTGATTATTCCTTTTAATAAAAGCTATAACCGCCAAAATATCACATCTCACGGAAATGTTTTAAATTCTCCTTATACGCCTCTATCGTCCTTTCTATATCCGCGTCAGTATGCGCAAAACTGACAAAATTCGTCTCGAACTGCGAAGGCGGCAGAAATATACTAGAGGACAGCATCGAATGAAAAAACCGCAGATATTTGTTCTTGTCACAACTCAAAGCATCAGCATAGTTCCTGACCTCTTTTCCCAAAGGACTGAAAAACACCTTGAACATCGAGCCCACACCGGAAACGCAACCCTCAACGCCCGAATCACGCAATAATTCTCTTAAAGCAGCCTGCATCATTTCACCAGCTTTGTTTATTCTTTGTGGCACTTGCTCCCTCTCTATTATTTCTATCGTTTTCAATCCCGCGGTAACGGAAACCGGATTACCGCTAAACGTCCCTGCCTGATATACCGCACCTGAAGGCGCCACGAGCTCCATAAGCTCTTTCCTACCGCCAAACATGCCAATGGGAAAACCGCCACCTACTATTTTACCTAAAGTCGTTAAATCCGCATCCACACCGTAAAACTCCTGTGCACCGCCCAAAGCGAGTCGGAAACCTGTAATCACCTCGTCAAGGATAAGTAAAACGTCATTTCCTGCCGTTAGTTCCCGCACTTCGCTTAAATAGCCTTCTTCCGGCGGTATCGTCCCCACGTTCCCCATCACTGGCTCGATTATCACCGCAGCAACCTCACCAGAATTCTTCTCCAGCGTATCGGTAAGTGCCCGCGCGTCATTAAACGGGATTTGAAGCGTGTTTTTCACTATGTCCTTTGACACGCCTTCAGAGTCGGGAATACCAAATGTCATGGCGCCAGAACCCGCTTTCACTAACATAGAATCATGAGCGCCATGAAAACCACCCTCGATTTTTACTATTTTATCTCGCCCCGTGAACCCTCTTGCAAGCCGTATTGCAGCCATCGTTGCCTCGCTACCCGTATTAACAAACCGGACCATCTCAATAGAAGGATAATTGTTTATTATCTTTTTCGCAAGCTCTATTTCCTTTTCATGCGGCGTGCCGTAAAGCCAACCTTTTTCAAGCTGTTCGCTCACCGCTTCCTTCACCTCTTCGTTACCATGCCCAAGAACGAGTGGTCCGTACGCTAAGCAGTAGTCAATGTATTCCCTGCCGTCAACGTCGTATATCCGCGAGCCGTTCGCACTTGCCGTGAAGAACGGATACGGCTTATATGCTCGTACCGGACTGCTAACCCCACCGGGCATATATCTCGAAGCGAGTTCAAATAGCTTTTTCGAGTTCATGTTTCTTACATTCTATCGTCCGTCAGGCGATTATGACTTCTTTCTTACGCTCACTCCTGGCTACTACTTGTTCAAAACCCATCTGTTCTTCTATTTCAATCTCCGCCAGCTCGTATTGGAAGCTATTAAGCACCCTCATCGTCTCACAACCCATATTTGCCGTGTATAATTGTGTTTCCCCCTCTTTTCCGGTTGGTTTTACGATTCCATATTTTTCTAATCGCCCCCAGAAATTATAGAGCGTATCTATCGAAATCTCGACACTTTCTGCTATCTCTTCTTTTGTGTATTCTATGTCCTGACGCGTGAGTATGATGCATATTACCTTCACCTGTGGATACGCCCCAAATACATCGGCCGACATGGTACTACGTAGGTAGGATATATGTATATATAAATATAGTCAGAAACAAAGTGCGAACAAAGGAAATTAGGCAATTTTTGTATCTTTAATTACCATAACTGAAACGTGATAGGAATTATGTGCTGCGGTGGATTGATAGGTTCAACCTCGAAGGGATAAAAGGATTCTCAAGAAGAATAAAATCAGATTGAAGAACGCACAGAAGTGGATGACCAGTAACGACCCCAATTACCAATCCAAGAAAGAACGAAACGAGGAACTCAAAAATAAAAAAAGGTTTATCAAAAATGATTCGCTATTTGTAAATACCCTCACCCAATTGAGCATCTATCCTAAGACCTTTTGTAGTTGTTGTTCCTTTGATTAAACTAACAATTATACCTAAGATGTTAATGGTTTTCCTTTCCAGTTAATAACAGGATTGTCCTTTAAAGATTTCAAGTCGAAAAAGGCTTTCTTGTGGTTAGATGCAAGATAAATTATCAGTATGTAGCGTTCTAATCACATAGTCAAGAATACAAAAATAACAATCATAGAAGTGGATGAGGAAAATGGGCGAATTTTAAAGCCATCCACCGCTATCATAAGCGGTGATGAGCAAATCCCCAAACATCTTTGCTGTAATCAATGGCTTCTCTGGCAGTCTGTCGTAGAGTACCAACCCCAGAACGATGCTTACCAGAACCCTGAGGTTATAGAAACTCACTGAGAAGAGGAAGAAGAGAAGTCGTATTGGGTCTGAAGGCATCCTTCTTCACTCTGTAGCTTGTTAAACTCAAATAAATCCGTGTCTTAAATAGAAGGAAGTTATACGTTATATACAATAACAAACTCTTCCTATTTTTTTCTGTACGCGCATTTTGCAGCGAAAGTACCAGCTCCAACGCCATTGTCTATATTCACCACTGCTAATCCGGGTGAGCAGCTCTGGAGCATAGAAAGAAGCGCCGCTACGCCTTTTCCGCCCAGCCCATAGCCCACAGAAGTAGGAACCCCAATCACGGGAACGTTCACCAAACTTGCTACTACAGAGGGCAATGCCCCTTCCATACCGGCAACCACGATTATCGCCGCTACATCGGCGTTTACAATTCCCTCCAGAGGTTCTACCAGCCGGTGTATGCCTGCAATGCCCACGTCATACGCTTTTATCACTTCGCAACCGCAGACCTCGGCAACCACTCTCGCTTCCTCAGCAACCGGTAAATCGGCAGTTCCCGCAGCGATTAGCCCTATTTTGCCGGTCTTTTCAAACTCATATCCCCTTTTCTGCACCCGTATCGTTTTCGCAACTTCGTTATATTCAATTTCAAACGCTTCATTTTGTTCTTCCAGCCGCTTTTTTATCGCTTCTACATCCGTTCCTCTTGCCCTGCTTATCAATGCAAAACCTTTAGCAGTTGCAAGTGCAATTGCTATATCCGCCACTTCAGCGCTGTTCTTACCCTCTGCAAAGACTATCTCGGGTATGCCCGTCCTGTACTGCCGGTTTACGTCTATTCTTGCAAAATCTTTTAATTTCCTTACGCTTTCCTGTCTTAGTTCCTTGCACGCCTCTTCTACGCCTATTTCACCACTTGCAAATCGCTTCAGTGTCGTTTCCATAATACGTTCTCTTTATGCCGCGATACAATGAAAAAATCGAAAAGCATATATATATCTAATTAAAAAGATTTAACATTGAAGTGGTGGAGAGGTAGATATGAAAAGCACAGAAAAGAAGGTAGAAAAGTTGGTCATTATTGGTGTGATTGTGGTGGCAGTAGTTGTGCTTGCGGTTGCTGCGCACGCTATGACCGAGTTTATGCACCAGCCAGAGAGCTGTAGTAAGATGTGCCATGAGATGCAGCCCTTCTATGACTCCCTGGATGTTTCAACCCATGGAATTCGTGGTGTGATGGATTGCCACGAATGCCACAGGCCTGAAGGAGCACCCATAGGGCATGGCATTGATCACATTAAGGGGATAGAAGCTTCAGAAATCGAAGATGAGATTCCTGAATCTCCAAAAAGCGAATTTTGCCTGGAGTGCCACGGAGGCGCGAAGTACCCGGGTGCGAAGTACCCCGAAGGGCATAAAGTGCATGTCTCGTGGATGGGTGAGCGATTCCCGGAGTATAAGGGCTATGAGTGCATAACCTGCCATGATGACCATAAACTAACGGTTAGACCAGAAACCTGCATAATTTGCCATCCTATATCGAAGTAGGATTGGGCAGGAGAAAAAGGAACATTTACTGAAGAAAGAGCCAAACCAAAAGGGGAAATGGTTACGTCGAAAAGCCGGATTTTTTCTGACTTCGATGACTTTTTTCCCCCTCTCGTTTTTTTTTAACATTGACAATGTCACATTTCAAATTACCGCAGAGAACGCTGAGTTCGCAGAGAAAATTAGATGCCCGATTAGGGCTAATTGTTCGATATCAGTAGCCGCTCTGATGTTTTAACGCTCTAACCCGCAAAACCGCTAAACCCCCAAACCTCTAACCCTTTATTCTCTGCGCTCTCTGTGAACTCTGCGGTTAATTTCCCCTGTGCCCACAAACTCCCCCACTAATAACACCGCCATTCCAAGTCCCAGTAATAATATCCCCGTCCAGATAAACCCGATTAATGGAATTCTTTTTACGCTGACGATAAAAGTTTCGGGTTGAATTTTCTGCCCCATAAGCGCGTAAAGCAGTGAGTCAGAAGAGGATTTTGTAGATTGCATGTAGATGTATATGTCGCCCGTGAGCGTTGAAATGATTAAAGGCTCCGACACAGCGCCATGATTTGCATAATATTTTGTCCACATAGCCCCCTGATGAACGTCCCCTGCGTCTTTAATCGAAGCATCCATTTTTAGTGCCGAGTATTCAGGAATATTGAAGTGATGTTGTGCAGAGTAAACGCTTCCAGTACTGGTAGATATGGTAAAATCATTCAATTCTATTTCCATTCCCAGAGCCTCAATCGTGGAGTTCGGCTTTGCGAAGATGAACCCGCTCTCTGTTTCCGTAGTGGAACTCACAAAAACGCCGATTAAAATGAGGATGATTGCAAAATGCACGATGGTTTTGCCCCACAAGCGTGTGGAACTCTTTTTTGCGCTTCGCCTTAGAACACGAGCGAAATTGTGTGCGATAGTAAACCCTGCCACGAGTATAAGAGGAAGCCCGAAATTAGCAACTGGATTTGGCGTTGGTTGCCCGAGCCACGCTAAAACGGCTCCAACACACAACACTGCAAAAATCAACCCTAAATATTTCTTCAATTCTATGTATGCGCTGGCGTTGCAGCCCGCTAAAGCAACTACGAAAGCGAGTGTAAACGGGAAACACCATTTGTTATAAAAATCGGGACTCGTGGTCATTGGATTCTCGCTGAATAAACCGCCTATTATTGGCACTGCATCTCCAAGAAAGCATATTATCATGAGGAATATCAATGACCAGTATGCGATGACGAGGGAGACTGAGGAGAGGGAGGAACTATCAACGTCAAAGGTATAAAGAGGTTTTTTCGCTTTTCGGCATAAATAGAAAAAGAAAAGAAGAATGGCGGCTGCAAATAACATCAGCGCTGGCCCGACAGGTGAGCGACCAAAAGCATGAACTGACTCTAACAGCCCACCTCGAGTCAGTGCAGTGCTGAATATAATAGCTAAAAAAGTAAGCAGGAGCGTAAATTCCCCTGTCATGTTCTCGTCTCTGCTGCTCTTAGGCGATAAATGGAAATACGCAGTAAGAGCAAGCCAGGGCAATAAAGAAGCCGTTTCTACCGGGTCCCAGGACCAGTATCCACCCCAACCCAGCACTTCATACGACCACCAACCTCCAAGAGCTATTCCAAGAGCTAAAAATAACCATGCTGCGTAAAGAGAACGCTTTAACGTTCTTCTTTCACGCTCTTCTAACCCACCTGTTATCATGCCTGTTAGCGTGAGCGCAAATGCAAAAAAGACAAATGCGTACCCTAAGAAAACTATCGGCGGGTGGATAAGCACCCAGAACGTCTGCAACAATGGATTAAGTCCTGCTCCCTCTGTTAGCACTGTCTGCATAGACATAGACATAGGGAAATGCTCAAACGGGCTGTGCAGCAAGACCAAGAGGATAAAAAAGATGAGAAAAGCGTCTGTTGTTTTGTATAGCATTATACGAAACGTGCTTCTTTTTTCATCCCCGGTTTCTGATTCGGGTTCTTTAAACCGATAGATGAAATAGATGAGGGTAAAGAGAAAAGTAAGAAAAAGCATTGACCCACTGGCTCCTATCCACGGGTCACCGAGTTTATACCAGATAGCTAAACCCGATGAACTGTAGGTATAAACCTCGCTTAAGGCGAAATTATCGGATACAAAAGCCCATGTAAGCGAGAGATATGAAGCCACAACCAACGCACAAGCGATGGCAGAAGTGTAAAATGCGTATTCGAGTTTCCTCTTGTCCTTTGCCGTTGCTTTTGACAGCAGGACAAAATCAAAAACCAGCAAGATGCCAGCGAGGATTATGAATATTTCTCCCATTTCTACTTCCATTCCCATTCCCATCTACATCACCCGACAGTTGTGCCTTTCCTTTCCATAATTGCTTCTATAACTATATATAACCCACTTATTTTTACTCGTGTTTCATTGTTTTAAAAAACATAATCTGTGTCAATCAGTGAAATCCGTGGAAATAAATAAATCATTGACACAGATTAACACAGATTAACACAGATGATAAAGATCAACAATGTCAAACTTAAATAAATCCGCGTAAATCCGTGTTAATCCGTGTCTCAAATAGATGGAAGTTATAGCTTATATACAACGAGAAAAAAACCGACAACTTTATATAATCATGAAGTTAAGACTCTATTACAGTACAAATAGTTCACAATGTCTGAAAGCGAGAATCGAGAACATCCGCATTCGCATTCATTTAGTGAACGAAAAAACTTTATACCTCGGCTTATCTCCTGGAACATGACCTTCGCCTGTAATTTGCGGTGTCCGCACTGTTACATAGATGCGGATGAGCGAGCAGGAAAAAGCGAGTTAAGTACGGAAGAGGGAAAGGTGCTCATAGACCAGATAGTAGAAGTAAGCAAACCTATTTTGATACTGAGTGGCGGGGAACCACTGCTTCGTGATGACGTTTTCGAACTCGCCCGGTACGCAACCGAGAAGGGTTTAATCGTGGCGATGGGCACCAATGGAACTTTAATAACAGATTCCGTTGCGAAGGAACTAAAATCCAGCGGTGTAAAAGCAGTTGCCGTCAGCCTTGATTCCGCGGTTCCCGACAGGCATGACGCTTTTCGTGGCGTGAAAGGTGCATGGGAACGAGCATTAGACGGGATTGACGCATGTATAGAAAATGACATAGGCGTTCAGGTAAACACCACCGTGACGCAGCAGAACTACGATGAAATTGACGACATAATGGCATTAGCGGAAAAACATGGTGCACGTATGTTTCACCTCTTCTTTCTCGTGCCTACGGGCAGAGGGAAAAAGATAGAAGACATATCGCCAGAGATGTATGAGCAAATGATAGAAGGAGTGCTTGATAAGGTAGCAAGCGCAAAATATGACCTTGCGGTTAGACCCGTTTGCGCGCCCCAATTTATGCGAATCGCATCACAAAAGGGCTTGAATCTGGACCAGTGGACACGAGGATGCATCGCGGGGCTCGCTTATTGCCGCATATACCCCACGGGTGAAGTAACACCCTGCCCTTATCTGCCCGTAAAAGTGGGTAACATTCGAGAAATGCCGTTCGAAGAGATATGGTTCGGGTCCCCCATATTAAATGCTATGCGTGACTTCGACCGCTTAAAAGGCAAGTGCGGTGCCTGTGAATACCGGGACATTTGTGGCGGGTGTCGTGCACGAGCCTATGGCTTGACAAGTTTCGTGGACGTCTGCGGTGGTCTGCAGGAGCCCGGGGAATTAAAAGGCGACTTTTTAGCTGAGGAGCCGTGGTGCCCCTACATACCAGGAGGAAAAAAAAATCCTAAATCCTAAGCACCAAATCCTAAACAAATTCAAATAATCCAAACTCAAAACAAAACAAAAAATGGTTTCTTTAGAAATGCGAAGCAAAAAAGTATTTTGGACATTGGGATTTTGGTATTTGGTATTGTTTAGTATTTCGAATTTAGGGTTTAGAATTTATAAAATCATGGAGGCGATAAAAATTGGAAGAACACTGTACGCTGGATAATCGGGATAAAGAGCTATTACAATACTTGCAAGATGCGTTTCCAGTGGCTAAAAGCCCCTGGGCTGAAATAGGCGAGAAGCTGGGAATCACAGCAGAGGAGGTATTATCACGCAGCCAACGGCTTTCCTCTGACGGTGTTATTCGTAAACTTCGCACTATTCTTAACGGTCAAAAAATCCAGGCATGCTCATCCACTTTAATGGCTATGCGCGTGCCCGCAGAGAGAATGGAAGATGTCGTCAGCGTGGTTAATGAATACATGAGCGTAACTCACAATTACCAGCGTGAACATGACTACAACCTCTGGTTCACCGTTACAACGTGTGGTAGTGGTGGTAAGGGCTTAAGAAGCACGGTGGAAGAGATAAAGGAAAGAATAGGAATCCCCGACTCCGATGTCTTAGACCTCCCCACTACGCGTGTGTTTAAAGTTGACGTTCGTTTTAAATTTACGGATTTTAAAGACAACGGCGAAGACACACCAAAAGTAGAAATGGAGCGCACGAAGATGGGTACGGATGACGACCCGGATGAGACCGACCAGGCTATTTTACGTGCCGCACAGGAAGGGATACCGGTTGTAAAGGAGCCTTTTGAAGGAATCGCAAAAGAAGCAGGGATAAGTCAGGATGAGGTGATTGCAAGGTTAAAGAAGTTGATAAACGGCAGTGTTATCAAAAGACTCGGTATCTCAATCAACCAGCGAAAAGTGGGAATTGTGGCAAATGCGGTGGTGGCGTGGAAAGTACCTCAAGAACAGGTAGACAGCGTTGGGAACGTGCTTGCCGCTTATAGAGAGATTACGCACTGCTACGAGCGAGTAACCATGCCTGGAAAGTGGGAACATAATTTGTTCACCGTGATTCATGGGTATTCTCGCGAATCGGTGGAAGAAATAGCTGAACGGTTGTCCGAAGTCGTTGGAATCAGCGATTTTTTGGTCTTGTTCAGTAATGAACAATTTAAGAGGACAAGTGTTATGCATCCTTACTGAAAAAAATTACTATCTTCGAAAAAACTCCACTCCCTCTTCTAAAGCTCTTCTTATAACTTACCTGTTGAAGAAAAGCATTGACTATCTCCAAATATTATCTCAATCTTAGCACCACCAAGTAAGTCGATGCCTTTCGACTTGGCTAACGGAAGATCCAAGATATACTCATTGTTAATAGTAAGGCGATCAGAACCACACCTATAATCCTTTTGTCTTAGCTTTTATTACTTCGTTCATTTATGAAATCCCCCACCCTATTTATGAAGCCAAGACCCAGAATCCTCCTATCGGGTAGCAAAGTGCAAATTATTCTTTGGACACACCGCGATGCATATAGCACACCCGACACAGATGTCTTGACGTATCGGTAGACCAGACTGGACGTATTCACAGACATCAATGCCCATTTCACATACACGTGTACATTTGCGGCACTTAGTACATTCTTCTTTCGACCCCATAATGACTGTTCGTCCTGCACCACCAATCCATCGGAATAACCGCCCCGCAGGGCAGAAATAGCGACACCAAATTCGCCCACCAAAAATGGGATACATAGAAATAGCCACGATGGACATCAGCCCAACGCTCACGAACGCTTTATATAATTGCATAGGTAAACTCTCTGAAAGCCCCCACATTAGCTCACCACTCTGCAAGGCTTCCAAGCCGCCGGATAGCATTAACTTTAAGAACAGCCAAACGGTCAATCCAAGCACAACCGAGAACACGACTATCGACAACCACTCCCAGCGCCCATATACTTTCCCTTCGGGCGCACGACTCCGCCAGGGCTCGCCGAGTGTTTCCGCAAGCGCCCCATAGGTGCATATCCAACTACATTGGACACGACGACCGTAGATGAAAACAGCAATGCTCAGCATTGCCAGAAAGCCGATGCCATACCATAACATGTTTATGTTAAGTGCCCCGATGGCGAGGATTCCCTTTCCAAAGAGGTGGCCGGGACCCGAGAGTGGCCAAGGGAGAATGAACACGCCGGCACGCCAGTCCTGCAGGATAAAATTTGCAAGCAGGAAGTTAGGAAGCAGTTGAATTGTCATTAAAGTGAGAGTCCGTTTACGAACATGAGCATGGTCGTATTTACGCAGTACGTGAATCCCCATACCAAGCACTATCAGCGTGTACGCTCCGCCATACCAGACCCACTTACTGTATCCCAATGGTGCGTACTCTGGTCCGTAATTGAGAAAAACGAAAAGAGCTGTAATCAGTGCAATAAAACACACTCTTGGTGCTACCCACCTTACAGTCACTTTCATGAGAATATTTTTCTACAGTTCACTTTAAAAAACTTTCGATTTTTTTGTAGAGGGAGGCCGCCCAACAATCCAAAATTGGAAGAAAAAGAAAGGCAGGTGGGACTTTAAATCCAAGAAGGAGCAAAATTTTTAGTGCCAAAAGCAATTGCGGGACAGCCCCTAGAATTTATAAAATCATGGAGGCGATGAAAAATGAATGTAGAAGAGCACTGTACGCTGGATAATTGGGGCAAGGAACTCTTGCAACACTTGCAAGATGAGTTTCCAGTGGCTAAAAGCCCTTGGGCTGAAATAGGTGAGAAGCTGGGAATTACGGAAGAAGAGGTGCTATCACGCAGCCAAAGGCTTTTCTCTGAGGGTGTCATTCGTAAACTTCGCACAATTCTCGATGCACAAAAACTCGGGGCATGCTCCTCCACTTTAATGGCTATGCGCGTGCCTGCGGAAAAAATGGAAGAGGTTGTCAACATAGTTAATGAATACATGAGCGTAACCCATAATTATCAGCGCGAACATGACTACAATCTCTGGTTTACCGTTACAACGTGTGGCGGGAAAGACTTAAGAAGCACGGTGGAAGAGATAAAGGAAAGAACCGGAATCCCCGACTCCGACACCTTAGACCTTCCCACTACTCGCGTGTTTAAGATTGACGTTCGTTTCAAATTTGCTGATTTTAAAGACAACAGCGACAGCGAAGGTAACGATAAAGGCATACCAAAAGTAGAAATGGAGCGCACGAAAATGAACACGGATGACGAGCCGGATGAGACCGACCAGACTATTTTACGTGCCGCACAGGAAGGGATACCTGTTGTAAAGGAGCCTTTTGAAGGAATCGCAAAGGAAGCAGGGATAAGCCAGGATGAGGTGATAGAGAGGTTAAAGAAGTTGATAAAAGGTGGTGTTATCAAAAGACTTGGTATCTCAATCAACCAGCGAAAAGTAGGAATTGTGGCAAACGCGGTGGTGGCGTGGAAAGTGCCCCAAGGGCAAGTAGAAAACGTTGGGAAGAAGCTCTCATCTTATACGGACATTACACACTGCTACGAGCGAGTGGCCATGCCGGGAAAGTGGGAGCATAATTTGTTCACTGTAATTCATGGGTATACCCGCGAATCGGTGGAAGAAATGGCTGAACGGTTGTCCAGAGTCGTGGGAATCGGCGATTTTTTGGTCTTGTTCAGTAACGAGCAATTTAAGCGAACGAGCGTTATGCACCCATACTAAGGATATATAGTCATTCCAAAAAATAACCACAAGATTACACAGATTTTCACAAGAAAACAGAAAATAAATTATAGACACAGATTAACACAGATGATAAGAATCAATACGGTTAAACTAAAATAAATCTGCGTAAATC
>QBUL01000136.1 GCA_013180605.1 Candidatus Methanophagaceae archaeon GoMg1
GGATGTCGTGTTTGCGAGGAGATGTGCGAAAGCGGAGCGATTTCTTCTTCGGCTGAGAATGGCATGTTAAGAATGAAAATAGATACAGATAAGTGCACGGGCTGCGGATTGTGTGTTAAGGAGTGCTCGATGCAGATATTAATGTTGAAGAAGCTTGAGAGGAAATGAAAAAAATGGCAACAGCAGTAGGTGCAGGACAATCGGAATGGGAAGTAGCGGTTCCGGAGAAACCGTTAAAGGACAAGACATATTTTGAGAATTTAAAGGCTAAGGTCATAGATACGAATTTATGCAGCCGGTGTTTGACATGTGCGGCGATATGCCCGGGTGGAATAACAGTGGTAGGTAACAAAGTAGATTTCCCTGACTATGAAACCAAATGCCTCGACTGCGGTGCTTGTGTACGCGTATGCCCAAGGTTTGTTTACGAGCCAAAAAGCGGCTTGGGCGATTATATAGAGTTCATCGCCGGGCGGTCAAAGCGGTTCGCGGGACAGGATGGCGCGATGGTAACGGAAGTTCTGGTTTCTGCAATTGAAATGGGGATGATAGACCGCGGGTTGTTCGCGGGCAGGGACGAGAAATGGGCAACTGAGATGTTCCATGTGCGAGAACCCGAACAGCTTGCGATTACCACGCTCGGAGGCACGAAATACACGTTCGCGGATGTGCTGCCCGCATTGAAGGAAGCGGTAATGTTCACGAAGCGAGGTGTGGGTATTGTCGGAACGCCCTGCATCGTTTCCGGTGTCAGGAAACTGCAGCAGGAGTATCCGATTTTCCGTGAGCGCGTAAAACTCGTTGTGGGTCTGTTCTGCACCGAGAATTTCCATTACGACGATATTACGAAATTCCTGCAAGAAAAAGGTGTTGATTTCTCGAAACTCGTTAAAACTGATATTATCAAAGGCAAATTTATCTCTACGATGACCGATGGAAAAGTAAAATTCAAGGTGGCAGAAGCAGAGGAGATTATTGCAAGCGGCTGCAACGTTTGCACCGACTTCACCGCGGTGGAAAGTGATGCGAGTGTGGGGAGTGTAGGCAGCGAAAAGGGTTTTTCTACCGTAGCAGTACGTGAAGAGAATGCTAAGAAGGTTATAGAATATATCAAAGAGAAGGAATATGCGGATTTCGGTGAGGCGGATACCTCACAACTGGACTTCCTTATTGGGCATAAGAAGAAGCGGGAAGAGAATATCAAAAGATAGTATTTATCTGAGGTAAAAAACCACGAGATTCCACAAGATGGACACAAGGCCAGAAATCAGAGAATAGAAAACAGAATTCTGACCTCTGGCTTTCTTCTATCTTCACAATTTCTCGTTGAAACCTGTGTAATCTTGTGGTTAAAGGAGCAAAACTACAGCAGATGTAGCTTCTTCTTAATTTCTCCCAATTGCTTTTTGTCCAATTGTAGCATATCCACTATCTGCGACTCAGGATAGTTTTCTATAAATAGCCAGATAAACTCCTCTTCCATGGATGGTAACTTCTCTTCTTTGATGAGTTCTGTGAGTTTTCCTACTTTCCGCTTTATATCCTTTATGACCGTCTCTATGCCTGTCGGTTTGACCTCTACCGCGTGCTTATGCCTGGTGCCTGATTTTGGATATCCAAAGGTGTTTAACGTACGCCCAATGGAATTAAATTTCAGCAATGGCAAATCCTCTTTGGCTCGGCGTACGTTTTCTTCTTCGAATATCTCTTCCGCAGACATGCCTCCTCCCGTATTTAACTGCTCCAAGTAACGAATCATCCAATGATCTGGCTTCGCCTTTGCCACTTCTTCCGCTCGTCCCATTTTTTTTGATTCTCCTATTCTCTATTTTTGTAAGGGGTTATATAAAGTTTTCTAAATATTGATGTTAAAGTATAGTTATAATGAACGAGGAGAAATACGATGTTGTAGTGGTAGGGGCAGGCCCTGCGGGGAGCATAACCGCGAAGACCGCTGCTGAACGAGGACTGGACGTTCTTTTAATAGAAAGGAATCCGGAGATAGGGGTGCCGGTGAAATGTGGTGAGTGCGTAAGCAAAGAAATAGAGCGGTTTGTTGATATTGATCGCAGATGGGTATGCGCAGGGATACGAGGAACTATCACATACGGCCCTGACGGTACGAAGGTGATTTTATCGGTTGAGGGAGCAGAAGAAGTGGGGTATGTACTTGAAAGAAAGATATTTGATAAGTGCCTGGCACAGGAAGCCGCACGTGCAGGCGCGGAAGTGCGAGTAAAAACGCAGGCTTATGGTGTTGTTAATGACGGCGGTTATGCAAAGGGCGTGTATGCAAGAACTACGGCGGAGGCGGGCATTCGTATTTCCGCGGACGTAGTTGTGGGTGCGGATGGCGTGGAATCACAAGTAGGCAAATGGGGTGGTATAGACACAACATTGCGTTTGGCAGACGTGGCAACGTGTGCACAGTTTCTCCTATGTGACGTTGAAGTGAACCCCGAGTACTGTGAGATTTTCTTTGGTGATGACTTAGCACCTAAAGGGTATGCCTGGGTATTTCCAAAAGGGGACCATTGCGCAAATGTGGGTCTTGGGATAGGCGCTGACGTTTCTAATGAGAACCATTGTGCACGCGATTATCTGAACGCTTTTGTGGGGGGCAAATTCCCGAATGGAAAGATAATAGCTGAGATGTACGGTGCGGTGCCGCTGAGCGGCCCGGTATATGAAACGGTAGCAAATGGATTGATTTTAGTTGGTGATGCGGCAAGGCACGTTAATCCAATCACAGGCGGAGGGATTTTAGAAGCAATGCAAGGCGGCGCAATAGCGGGGGACGTAATCGCAAAAGCAGTGCAAGAAAACGACTTCTCAAAGAGGAGATTGCGCGAATACGAGAAGAGATGGAGAAAAGAGTTTGGTAAAGTTTTGAAAGCGGGATTGAAGACAAAGAATATCGTGTTGGGGCTGAGCAGCCATGACCTCAACAGGTTTTTCCATGCGTTAGAGGGAGAGATGATAACAAAAGAGTTTAGCGAACGAGCATTGTTGAAAGAGATGATAAAGAGGAATCCAAGGATACTGTTCAAGTTAGTGAAGATGATGTTTTAAGTTTTCGAGCGAGATGAATGTGATTGACTGTAGAATGGCGTTATACTTTGGGTACAACAAAAAAAAGGAAAACTTTTTTTACTTTGATATTATTTTCATTTTTTGAGGTAAAGAAAAAATGGGATTAGAACTGGAAGGCGTGGAAATAGAAGATACATTTGCCGAGGCGTTTCCGATAAAGGTTGCGCGAGTGTTGATAACGGCAGTGAACGAGAAATGGGTGATGGAAGCGGCGAAAGAGGCGACAGGATTCGGGACATCGGTGATAATGTGCCCAGCAGAAGCGGGGATAGACAAGATAGCATCGCGTGAGGAGACGCCGGATGGAAGACCGGGTGCATACATAATTATGTGCACGTTCGGCTACAAAGCATTGGACGAGCAGTTGCTTGCGAGGATAGGGCAATGCGTTCTCACCTGTCCGACAACGGCGGTATTTAATGCTTTAAAGGCAGAGGAAAGCGAGAAGGAGTTCAATACGGGCTTCAAGTTGAAGTTCTTTGGCGACGGGTTCGAATCAGAAGAGGAACTTTACGGTAGAGAGGTATCGAGGACTCCGATAATGGGTGGTGAGTTTGTGATAGAAAAGAACATGGGCGCAAAGCAGGGAGTTGCTGGCGGGAATTTGTTTATCCTTGCGAAGGACCAGATGTCAGCATTAACCGCGGCTGAGGATGCCGTTTCTGCAGTCGGAGAAGTGGAAGGTGCGATAACTCCTTTTACGGGTGGCGTTGTCGCTTCTGGTTCGAAAATAGGCTCGCAGAAATATAAGTTCATGCATGCAACGATAAACGAGAAGTTCTGCCCCACACTGAAAGACAAAATAGAAGGGTCTGAACTGCCTGCGGACGTAAATGGCGTCTTTGAGGTGGTGATAAACGGGCTCAGTGAGGAAGCGGTTAAAGAAGCGATGCGAGCAGGGATAAAAGCAGCGGTGAAAGTGCCCGGCGTGGTAAAAATAACGGCAGGGAACTTCGACGGTAAACTGGGGAAGTACCAGTTCAAGCTTAAGGATGTGTTGGGGCTATAACAAATCCCAAATCAGTCTTCGATGAGGGGGAGAATCCCTCTTCCTCTATTTTTTATTGCTGCGGGTGTCGAAACATGAACCGATTGGATGAATAACAAGCATCAAAAAAGTTGGTGAAAAAGTCGGAAATGGGGACCGAAAATGTAAAGCTCGAACTCAGGGAATTGGAAGCCTCGATAGGACACAAGTTTAAGAACATCGCACTTCTGGAAGAAGCGATAACCACGAGTTCGTATGCTGCCGAACATCCTGGTTCCTCCGATTACCAAAGCCTTGAATTCCTTGGAGACCGTGTAATCAGTCTGATATTAGCAGAGAAACTTCTCGATGTGTCCGAATCGCTCGATGAAGGAAAAATGACCTTTCTGAAGTCTGAGCTTGAAAAGAATAAGCGATTGGCTGACTACGGGGAAGAAATTGGTCTCAGGATTTACATCAAAGCCAGTGAGAAGAACGAAAGTATAAGCAAGAAAGTTATCGCAGATGTTTTTGAGGCTATTTGCGGTGCAATATATCTGGATAGCGAGGAATCCATCAGGATTAAGGAAGTGAAAAAGTTTCTCCATAAATTAGGAATCTCTGAGTGGATAAAAACGGAAATGTTGAGAACCAAAGACTTCCTTCCTATTAGAAACCAATTCGAGAATAAGTTCAGGGAAATACATCGCTGTAACCCGGAAATAGATTTCGTGTATATTTCGAGCGGAGAGGGACACCAGACAAGGTGGAAGATAGAAAAGTGTTCGATTAAAGACAGTCAAACAGGCGAATATGTCGAGTTAAAAGGGATTAAAAATAGTGGTGAATGGTTCAGTAGTAAAAAGGACGCTGAAACAGACGCATTTGTGCAAGCATACCGATATATGGAACAGAAGGGATGGGACATTCGTTAAAAGATTGTTTGCATTAGCACTATCTAAAAAATCAAGTGATTTATCACCGCGGAGAGCGCCGAGTACGCAGAGAGAATTAGGTGTTAGGTGTTAGCAGCCGTTCTAACGCTCTAACCCGCCAACCCCCGCCAACCCTCTATCCTCTGCGTTCTCCGTGTGCTCTGCGGTGAGATTCTTCTCAGCATGTCTTCACCCTGTATATCCTGACCTCCGCCGTACTGAACACGTCTTCAAAACAACTTGATTCAAATTTAGCCAGTCCATTCTCGTCATAAAGTTCTCTTTCTAACCATCCTACATAGACATATCCAACATCGTACTTATTCAGAAGTGCCCTCGCCAGCGAAACATTTTCCGTTGTGTATATCAATTGGACGTCGTTTACCCTTCTCTCTATCTCCTTCTGCTCCTCAGGTCTCATTATGGATTCATGTGAAAACCACCATCCAATGACCGTTTGCAGACCGGTTGAAGCAGAAATCCTACCTGGTCTTGAGTAATCCGCTCGCCAGGTGACGTTAACGTTATCTCCTACTGCCTCTAAGATTACCGCATCCCTGACGTTTGCATTCAACCATTCAATTGAGAGATATTCCCCCTTGTAATCCTCACGCTCGTTCATATAGGATAATCCGTCCAATGTGGGTACGGCACTTGCGCTGATGGAACTTCCTGTCCAGCTATTAACGGCAAGCACGGAGTAAAGAGCACTGATTATCAAAAGTACGGTAACAAAAGCAAAAAAAATGACCCTCCACTTCCTTTTCTCTATCCTCTCCTTCAGCAGGCAAAAAGCAAATGCCGAGGCAACTCCTAATAGCAGCCATGCCTGAAGATAAAATTTAAATATCATGTTCCCTCTATCAACAGCAGTGCTGAAACCCGTGTTGAAATAAACAAGCTCGGGAACCAAAATAGCGACCAGAGCGAAGAACACAAGTAAAAGAACAAAAAAAGACCGTTCTTTATGTGGTATTTCATCCTTCGACCTCGTGAGGGGTTTAAAGGAACCCTTACCTGACTGTTTGATTGAAAAAAGCAGCCAGGAAAACAGCAAGAAAAAGAAAAAACCGAACATCGCTACTAGCGAATAAATTGGCGTTCTGCACGCTGTAACAAGCTCTATCCCTCCTCCTTCGAGAGCAGCGGGATGAAATGCCAGGAAGAAAGGGAGATAAAGAACCAAACTCGAGAGAACCAAAGTACAAGCGTAGATTAAAGATTTCCGGATTCCTATTTCTCTCCTGAATGCTATCAGGATTATGCCAAGCATGAGCATTACGTAGATAATGTAGTCCCAAGAATTCAAAGGAATGAGAAATCCCAGCGATAAAGGCAGGAATACAAGCATGAGCTTATTTTCAATGAATTTCTTTTCGGTGTACATCTCCAGCAATAGCCCGAGGACGAGCATTTGAAAAGGCATCGCAACCAGATGGGGGTGCAAATCACCAAGAATAAAGGTAAAGAAAGGGAATTCGGTGATTCCACCGGGAACAACACGAGACGGGAGCCAGAAATATGAAATGTTTGGTGTCGTTAGAGCGTGAAAAATGCTTGTGCCCCTTGAAGTCTCCATCCATAACGGTGCTAAAACACCTAAATTGCCGATGAACAGGACGAAAATAACCGCTATCAGCCCACCTGTTTTCTTTCTGCAAAGGTTTGCCGCTATACCAAATACCGCACTGCCGAGCAATGCGGCATAAGTTGCTACTGCCAGGTTATAGGCTATTGAAGCACGAATGGAAGTTATTTTTATCATGATGCTCGTCACGAGATAGCTGAAATAATAGTAGCAGTCAATAAACCGGGAGGAGAACCAGGGGTCAATTGGAGGAAACCAATCGCTTCTCCCTACGGCATTTAAAAATGCCAGGTCCATCCATTTTTCACCCACCATTCCAATATCCAGACCTCCTATCTCTGGACGAAAAGCCCTTATGAGCAGAAAAAAAGCGAATAATGAGACAAATATTAATTCTCCTTCAACTACTGACCATCCAAACTCCGAGAAAGTTTGTCTCGATTTAAATTTCTGGTGTGCTAAAATAGAGCAAAATAGCATTATCGCTAAAGCCAGAACTATCGTTGCTGAGGAATAAGAGAACAGGTGAGAAAGAATCCATGTCAGGTAAGTGAGCAGAAGGAGCGCGAAAATCTTCGAGAACAGGTAGCTGAGGTTACCGAAATTCCGCAGCACCTTCTTGATTATGGGGTATGTGAGCATGCCCAGTAAAAATAACGATAACCACCAGACAAAAACCGCCGTTAATTCCGTGAAAGCCATTTCCTATCCTCCAAAATACCTCTTAATGATATTTTCCGGAGATTGAACGTTCCAAATCCCGCATCAACGAGTATGCTCATCCCCCTCACCAGTATGCCGAATGTAAATGCGAGTGTGCATCCTACTCCTACACCCGGAATCCCCAGTATTGCCACTATGGCGGATTCTTGTAGTCCTGCTCCCCCGAGACTCACCGGTATGAAAGCAAGCGTGCTGACTACCGCCTGCAAAAGGAAAAAGAACAAAAAAGAGAGATTTGTATTTGTCGCGGGTGAGAGCGCCAGAAATATGAAATACCACTGCGCACCCACAAACACCCATCCTGCTATGCTTATAAGCAGTGCCTTCACTAATTCGGACTTCAACCTGGATGTGGATGCTTGAACGTCCTCAACGATATTTGTTACCTTTTTCAGAGGGCCGAAAGAGAAAAAGCTCAGCAGTTTCAACGTTTTCTCGGACCAGATGAGCAGGCTTGCAATCGCAGTTAATGCAACCATCATGGTTATACCCGCAAGAAGCACGGCGTGAAATTTAAGTAAAATACCCGAGAGGATTACGGCAAAGGCTACGGTGCCTGCTATTTTCATAATAAAATCCATGATTTGCCCTATTGTGAGCACGCTCAGGGTGTCTTCCGCTTTGACGTCTTTAAGCAGGAGCAAAAGTCCAAAATACCCCACCTTTCCAGGGGTTACATCTCCAAGAATCATTGAGGTGAAATGAAACAGCAAAATGTTCCAGTACGAGTAGTGGTGATAGCCCAGTTTGTTCAGCAGCCAAAAAAGTCTGAAAGCAAGTGCGAAATTCAAACCCAAATAGCCGATAAAAGCTAACGCTAAATACCAATAGTTTATCGTTTGTAAACTTTTCAACAGAAGACCGAGGTCAACTTTGAGGAATAAAAGGGCAAGGATGGAGATAGTTATTACAGCGCTGATTAAAGTCCTTTTTTTTATTTTCATTGTATATGTGGTATAATTTCATTCTATTTAAGACACGGATTTACACGGACTTATTTATAGTCATTCCAATAATAAATTACAAATAATGAACCACGAGATTTCACGAGATTAACACAAGAAAAGAAAAAAACTCATTTTGTCAGCCATTTCTTCGATTCTTCATAAATCTTTGATTCAAGCCAATCCCTGTCGTGTGCAATCCGGTCTAATACTGCCTTTGCATCGTCTCCGGTCAGCATATGTTTGTTTAGTAGAGAACGAATTACAAATGCGGAAACCACGACGTTTATGGATGCGGATTTTTCGATTAGTTTTGGTAATGCCCTCCAGTCATCAGTTACGAGTATAGATATCTGCTCTTGTTTGCATAGATTCAAACAATCCATCTCTCCCACGTCTACCCGTGATCCTGTTTCTGAAATAACAATAAGTTCTTTGACGCTAATTTTATTCTCTCTTATCAACTTCAGCACATTTCTTGCGCTTTTTCCATGTGTGTCATTAAAACCCGCTATCTCCTTTAGCTCGGTTACAACAATTTCAGGAACTGATATATCGAGCAGTTCCAAGGATAGTTCTAAAATGTCACCGGTTTGCAACGAGACCAAAGAAGAAGTGTCTGCAACAATCTTAGTCTTTGAACAATTTATCTGCAAGTTCTATACTCCTCTTAATCGTCTTTGAGCTAACATGAAATGTTAGTGCTTCCTCGTACCCGATTATCCTTGCTAACTCATCAAAGTTCATATCTCCGTTTGAATACTTTTCAATCGCTATCTTTTTGAGCTCTTCCATTGTAAGAAAAGATTTAGCATATCTGGAAATACTATCTCTTATGACCTCTGATTTACTTCTATGCTGCATTTTTGCTATTCTTTCTACCAATTCCAATAACTTATCTTCTATGCCTATGTCTATTTCTGCAAGAGCCATTAACTATCACCCTGTAATAATTGATGCGAATCATATAAATATCTATTGACGAATTGAAGATTTGCTCTAAGCGGACTTGATTGAGCGGCTATCCGTGTGTGTATATCTTTTATTTCTCCTGTTATTTCATTCAGTTTCGGCATAAGCATTCTTTCTATCCATGCAAGTATTTTTTCTATCTTTTCCATACTAATATATATTCCGTTGGTGCTTAAAAATGTATTGGTTTAGCTCCTTTTATTAACCCCTCAGATTACACAACACTTTTTCTTTTTATAAAAAAGAAAACCTGTGCTAAAAGAAAAAAATCTTGTGGTTATTTTTCGAAATGGTTATATTTTTTATTTTCCTGTCTCCTTCTCAAGTTCCACCAAAGGGCGATAATTTTTGAGCCCATTGTTACAACGTCTTTAAAAAATTCGACCTTTGTAGTTGTGCTTTGCTCCCATTTGACCGGGAATTCTTTTACTTTATAGCCGTGGTACTGCGCCCGGACAAGTAATTCGGTATCCCAGAACCAGTGCGGGTCGTTGATTTCGTCCAGGATAGCGAACAAGGAAGCCCGTCGTGAAGCTTTGAATCCACACTGGTGGTCATGAAGTTCGGAGTGGAGAACCATTCTTACAAGTGAATTATAAACGGTGCTCGGGATAAACCTCTTCAGTGGTCGCTTCACTTCGCTTTCCGGTAGCAAACGTGAGCCCGTGGCGAAATCAAAACCGTCCTTTTCTATTACACGGATAAGTTCCTCTACGTGTCTCATGTCCGTTGAGAGGTCAATATCGAAATATGCGATAATAGAACCTTGTGCCTTTTTACAAGCTTTTTCCAGTGCTTTTCCCTTTCCCAAACGTTTATCACTGTGCAGATGCGTTACAAACGCGTATTTATCCGCCAGCTCGGCAGCAATCACGTCACTTCCGTCTGTGCTCCCGTCCTCAGCGAGGATAATTTCAAAAGAATTTATTAACCCGATTTTCACCAGTTCCTCTGCTGTTCTCTTTACTGCATGCTCCACCTTATCTGCTTCGTTGTATGCAGGCAAAATAATCGAGACTTTTGTCATGGTTGCGTTTGGGTTAGAGCTTTATTTTGTATTGTATTTTTGTAAATATTAATCCGCCCTAAAAAGGCAAACCTTTCTTTTCAATCTTCACTTATAAATTTATGTTCCATCGCTCTCACCAATTATATTGGCGTTTAATAATTTCTTACAAGGGGGGTGGGTTCGGAATTTTGTATAACGCTTGGCGGGTATCTGAAGTTTTCGCCGAAGGCGAAAATTTGGGTCGAGCGAGTGCAACGAAGCGAGCCAGATACCCGCTTGTTATGTGATCGTTGTGGGGTAATATTTCCCTCCTATCTTAAAAAGTGCCTGTCTCCGTTGGTGAAAGCGAATTCAATATTAATTGGGAATACATAACTATCATGATAAATGGTAGTGGAATATTAGAAAGGGATTGTGGCCTGTTAGATATGTGGTTTTATGATTTCCTCTTTCAGTTGTTTATATAAATCCATTTCAGTTGTTATCAATGGAGCAAGCGTATCTCGCATAAATGCTTCTGTATTATTACCACATTGAGTTAAAGAGAGTAAATTCTTAATCTCATTATAGATTTCGCCAGAAGCAGATTTAACATCATCTTCAGGGTTGCCTCTCTCTTTTGACTTTTGAATGGCTTTTTCCTCAATCAATTGTGCTTTTGTGATTTTCATCTCAAGTGATTGATTCCACCAGTTTAACAACTCATCTTTCTGATGATCATCCTTAATAGTAGTTTTAATAATTTCTTCAACTCCTATTTTAAATCTGAGATTATCTTCTTCTGGGTTTTCAAAAAACAATCCTAAATTATTTTTGATTTCCGAAACTTTGGTTAAAACATCATTTTTTGTAATGATATGTGCATCGGAAACTTTGCTTTTTACGAGTTTTTCAATTACTTTACCATCAAACAAGTATGATTCAATATGCCTTCGTCTGAGTAAAACAAAGCCTCTTTTTTCAAATTCAGTTACTTCTTGATCTGACTTATCATCTCTGTCAAGTAATCTGAGAATTTTAGAAGATTTAAGCGTTTCCTTAAGCATTGAATACCCTAGGTGGTCATCTTTTTCCAAATCAGTACATGATCCACCTGAGATGAAAGTAATATTTGGAAATTCATTGCCGAATATTGCATTATAGATATCTGCATCAAAATTCTTGCGTCTAGAACCGTTCGAGCCCCCCTCACAAAGAATAATTACTTCCGGTGCAATTCTTGCAGAATAGTCATCAAGTGCTATTGAAAGAAACTTCTCCCAAAATACTCGATCTGTCTTTACAGGTGATATGGTGCATTCTTCATCAAAATCATATCCGTCAAAGTCAAGTATCGCTATCTGTCCTGGATTTTGTTTTTCAAGATCATTAGCCGCACGCATAACTCCTAGAGAATGCGCTGTTAACCATAATTGTGAATTGTCGGGGATGAGATTATAAAGTTCTTTAATTAGCTTTCCCTGAAGTCTTGTATGCATATGTAATTCTGGTTCATCAATCAGAAATACCGTATCGTCATAATACTGAAGTTTAATGATCAGGTCTGACAACAAATCAAAAGCAGACTTTTCACCACCAGATAAGTTTTTGAAATGAAATGATTTACTTGAACCTTTCTCAAAAAAGAAAGCTCCATCTCCTAATGGGTCAGTAATATTATTCAAGATGAGATCTTCAAAGACATTTTCCATCGAAGTTCTAACTTTTCCTATAAGCTCTTCCCTAAGAGCTATCACAGTCTTTCGGTCATCAGTTTCGGAATATAATTTGGATACGGAGTTATATAGCAATCGCTGATAGTTTTGCGATACTGCTTGATCATTGTCAATAAAACGTTGAAATCTAATGTCCTCATAAGGAGCAACTAGCCTTGAGAGATTGCCTATATCGAAATCTGGATCATTTCGATGAGCAGTTCTAAAATACATACATTTTTTATTTCGCGCATTAATCTGAGTGGGATTGTGAAATGTTACTTTAACATTTTGATTCCAATTGAATTCCTCTGTTTTTTCTTTTCTGTAATAGGTTTCATCACCACCATGCCCAAACCCTGTATTTAACTTATACCAACTATGAAAGGCATCAAACAATGAAGATTTACCACATCCATTTGGGCCTACAATAATCACAAGTTTTGATTCTTGCGATAATCCTGTGATTTTGATATTCTTAAATCTTTTGAAATTTGTAATGTGTATTTCCGATACCTTCATGTTTCCTCCTACCTATAACAAACATTTATACCTTTTTCTTTATGACACATCTCATAGGTGGGAATACAAGAGACAGGCACTTTGTAATAATATCTCTTTCGCCCCACAATGTCACATAACTCTGGTATATCCGGCATCAATGTCGCATATCCATCCATTTTGGAATGATATCCATAACGTACTTCGTATATACCTCCCTTTAGCCGACTGCTAATCTTCATTTCCTTCAACCCCATTTTCAATAAACGATTTCTTTATTATTAAATCTAACGGGCTTTTTATCTTTCCTATATTCCTATTACTCACATGAGTATATATTTCCATTGCCTTATCCAAAAATACCTTTTATAGTCATTCCGAAAATCATTAACCACTAGATTACACAGATTTTCACGAGAACACTTTTTAGAAAGAAAAGCTTTACAAAAGAACTTGTATTTTATCATTGGAGGTGACGATGTAGAAGAAATAGCATTTTATACTCAAGAAGCAATAACTAAAATGCCTATAACATTGACAAAAAGCGATAAGTTAAAGGGATACCGGGGAATACTGGGGAAAGCGGACGAAAAGTTGTTAAAGGAGTTCGAACTCGAGGCAAATGATATTTATTGACACAAGCGTTTTCCTTAATCGCCGCAACATGTAAACATCACGGAATTAACAAAATTGCTACCTTTGACTCCGATTTTGAAAGAGTAGATTTATGTTCCTTCGCTCTCACCAATTATATTGGCGTTTAATAATTTCTCACAAGGGTAGGTTCGGAATTTTATATAACGGAACGAGTGTATGCGAAGTTTTGCGGAGCAAAATTTCCCGGAGGGTAAGGCGTAACCGCAGCGTATATTCTGTGTTATTTGACCCGATGGGTAAGGGAGCGTCAAAGGAGCAACCGCAGAGTTCCGACCTTTTTATTATTAAAGATATCATTTTATCTATTCTCTTTAAGATATTAAATCTTCAATTAAAATTGCAAAACCCCCTAAATTCTTATTCAGTTTCTTCTACAATAGCATTCTAAATCCATTTTATGTTGTTTTTTTTTTAAAGTTGTTACCCTTTTATTTCTTTTTCTTAACTAAGAATCTTCTAAGTTTACGCTTAAGAACATCACCCAATGCTTTCATATCATCCGGCTCAATACTCAATAAAATTAATTTGTGTTTTCTGTAAAGTTCTTCCTTTGCTTTTCTATGTTTTTCATATTCTTTATTCTCCATAAGCCCCCAATATTCAACATAGATATCTTGAGTGAACATGTCTTTTTTTGGTAAAAACCAGTCACAATATAAATGTTCATAAAGTGGCAGTTGTTTTTCAACTTCGTGATATATCTCGTTATCGCAAAACCAATCATCAATTCTTACTTCATAAGACGATCTCAGAAGGTCGCCATCCTTTGCTTTATATTTTCTAGGTTTATCTTCTATAAGTGTTCTTGTTCGGGCTATTATATTGCAAGAGTAACAATACTCATATTTATTCTCTATTGGTTCATTGCACATTTTACAGAAATTTTTTATAGCGTACTTTTCTTTAAGGTCTTCAGGTAGTTTTATTCCATTAAGTTTTTTGATATACTTAAATAATTCATCATATAACTCAACATTACTAAAAAGTTTTCTGCATCCGATAATAACAAATTTTTCTTTTGCCCGAGATACTGCTACATTCAACAAGTTTTTTGCGGATTTTGATTTACTCGTATCTAATAATGGTCCAAACATTCTATCAGCATTTGGGTGGTATTTTACGGTAGAATAAATGATAACTTCTTTTTCCTGACCTTGAAAAGTATGAACAGTGCCGCATTCAATATCTGGCATCTCTCTTTTTATTCTATTTGCTTGTTCTTTAAATGGCGTAATTATAGCGATTTTATCTGCAATATCCTCGCCGTAAGTATCCTTGAAACTTCGGATAATCTTATTTATTAGCATACGTTCCCCGTTACAATATCCTGATTTATTATTTGTATATTTTGTGTGAAATGAATTTAGAAGGCATAACATTGGATAACGAATGTCCAATACTGGGTCGTCGTTTTCTTTTAGTGTGTATTTGACTTCTGATTTATCTGGTTCGACATACTCCAATTTACCATTATAAAAATTATCTGATACGAATTTTGATATTTCTTTTCTCATACGATACTGTTTTTTGAGCATCACTAACATATTTTCATTTTCTTTATCTGGGCATCTATTCCAAAATATTTCAAAAATACTTTTTTCTAACTCTGGGTGTTCTTTAAGAAAATTTATCATCTCAGGAGCATTCTTAACGATGACTGGTGGTAACTGTTTGTGATCTCCCAAGAAAACTACCTTTTTTGTTCTTAATAATGGAGTAACAGCACCGAGTAAATTAATAGCTCCCGCTTCATCCATTATAACAATATCAAAATCTATATCACGCAACGGTTTATTACATACCATCATATTTGTCGTTGCAATAATCGTTTTTTCATGTAGAATTTTTGAAATTAGTTCATTCTTTTTCTTTTCTATTTCTGATTTTACAAAGTCAAATAACTCGATTATATCTTTAATTTTTTGTTTGATGTCCTTTAGGTTATTTGAAAGGGTTTTCCCATATGATTCAAGATAGTTTAACTTTTTTACAATAATTTCGTGATTTTTAGTCTGTTCATCCAAAGCATTATTAATGTCAGATAATTTTTTATCTTTTAGTTCCTCTATTTCCTCTGATTCAGTATCCGTTAATTGAGTGGGTTCAGAACTTATTTTTTCATCTATGATTTCATACTCTTTTTTATCTTTTTCAATTTTGGACTTGATTTCCAAAATTTCTTTTTTCAAAGATGCACACTTTGCTTTCAAATTCTCAAATTCATCCTTTTTCTTTTCATGTTTCTCTTTTGTTACTTTTGACTCATTCCTTTTCTCAGTTATTGCAGCTTTTGTTACCTCATTATCTTCGATTAGTTCAGAATATAAAGATTCTATCTCTCTGAAATTCATATTTTCAATTTTTAATTTTTTTATTTCCCTTTTGTATCTATTATATATTGGATTTGTAAATTTAAATATGTTTTTTGTAAAGAATGCAGATATTAGGTTCTTATTTGTCATTTCAAGGTATAGTTCAACAATTTTTATTGTTTCTTCATTTTCTATTTCCTCTTTTTTCAAAGAGTTTATATTCTCCCTTATATCAATTATTTTCTTATTTATCTGAGTTATTTCAGATTTTGTTTTGTCTATCTGCTCTATAACTAATAATCCATTTTCTTTAAGTTTCTCGCATTTTGTGCTATTTTGAGCTATTCTATTATTAATCTCGTTTCTCTTCTTTTTAAAATAATTCATGATAAGTTGCTGCTCTCTTTTTTGTTTTTGTTTTTTTAGAGAGGTTATATTTCTATCAATTTTATCTATTCTACTCTTTAATTCTTCCTTCTCAACATTTATATTATCAA
>QBUL01000135.1 GCA_013180605.1 Candidatus Methanophagaceae archaeon GoMg1
ATGCAAGGTATAAGCCTCTCCAGCCCTGTCTCCAATCTGCTGCTTTATTTTCAATGCTGTCTGGAATTTCTCGCGTGCCGTTACATAATCTCCCTGATTCACGTCAATCGAGGCAAGTTGATGCAAGGTAGAAGCCTCTCCAGCCCTGTCTCCAATCTGCTGCCTTATTTCTAATGTTTTCTGAAATTTCTCGCGTGCAGTTTCATAATCTCCTTGCCTAAGGTCAACCGTGGCAAGCCCATGTAGTGCTCTTGCGGCTTCAGACTCATCAGCCCTCTCCGCAGCATCAAGCATGCGTTGATACCAATGCCGCGCAGCAGCATAGCTGGAGCGGTTCAGATATGACCAGGCAATCTGAGCTAATATTCCTGGATGTTCGTAATATTGTAAAAGCTCTTCGTTCAATCGCTGTATCTCACGGTATAACCCCTAGTGTCGGTAGAAGCCGCTGATGCGTTCCGTTATCTCGGCGGCATTTTCATAATCTCCTGCGAACATGTACTGGGCACGTGCTTCAAGATGTACATACAGAGGATGCATTCCAAGCTCAGAGGTACGATTATTTTTAACCATTTCGTTAAGGAAGTCACCTGCTGCTTTATGCGCTGCCTTGCGATCATCAGGACTTAATCGTTCTGGAGCAAGGAGCCAGTTCCGCAGGAGGCCATAGACAGTCCAGAGTTCGCTTGCCACGTATTCGTGCTCAGGATAAGCAAAAGCAAAGTCCTGCCACTCTCGGTTAAAACTGCGCAGTTTTCCTCTGGCTCGCCAGTCACAGCTCTCATTCCCGCCAGGTTCACAGGGGTCGTATATACTGCCACTCTGCTGAGTGCCTTCTGTGAATCAAAGTTCAAGTAACCATAGAGCCGGGATGTGAAAATATCCCCGCAATATCGGTCACGAACTTGTTGCAATAAAGTGGGTTTTTCCTTGCTCGGCAGTGTAACAGCTTCCAGTTGACTGCGAAGTTCTTCTGCTTTGATGGTCTTTAGAACCTCACGTATCTGTCCTAAAAAGCGAGGCGTACCGCCCAACAAATCGTACAACTTGCTCAGAAGATCATGAGGAATCTCACCTTTATAATAGCGCTGTTCCACTTTCGCGTCAAGAAGCAAGAACTTGATGAAGGACGATTCAGGGAAATCCCCAAGGGTCATTTCCTGGGCTATTAAAGGCAGCTCCTGCACATCTGCTGGTCGGTAGCGGGAAGTGATGATAGCTCGCGATTCACCTACCAGGTTACTTATCATGTGGGTGTAGAAACCTGCCAATTCAGAATCCAGAATTTCCCTGCTACTCTCGTCAATGTTTACCTCGAAGTTATCCAACAGAAGTAAAAAGCGATTATTATTTAGGACTGAGATGATGTAGCGCAGCCGGTCATTCACAGAAAGCTGAGAATCGGACAATGTGGAATGAGCATCGTGTTGACCTGCGGCTAAGAAAGCATCATTGCATATCTGCATCAGCCGGGCAGCACTTAGTGGTTTATCCTTTGAACTTGGAACAGGGATAGGAATAAAATCATCTGTCTCTAATTTTCGAGCTATGCGCGTGGCGAGCGTGCTCTTTCCAGCGCCGCCAAGCCCGGTGATGAGCACGGTTTGCAAACTACCTTCTCGCAGGGCGGGCAAAAGCTCCTGTAGTTCTCTTCTTCGACCTATGAACTGCTCTGTATACCCTTCTGTCATCCCTGGGAGTGGCTTCTGTACCATACTCTTGCGCAACGGCGGGACTGGTTTACTGCAAGGATCAAATACCAGACGCTGAGATGTCGCGCAATAGAGAACAGGTAGAGTCCACGATGGGTCACCTTGTTCTTCGCATAATTTCCGTATTGCTTGGCGAGCCTGTGTCAGAGCTCTGTCCACCGGCTGACCGGCAGCCAGGGTGTTGTAGAAAATTGCAGCGAAGTGTGTAGCGATGTTGTCGGCGATTGAAGCTGCCCAGCCGATAGCTAAGGGAACTTCTTCGCCCACCAGTCCCTGGCAAATGCCACCAAGCGCTTCAACCGGGGGTGCTTTTCCCGTCTGGCAACCACTGATAAAAGCGCACTGGACGCTGCTACCTGCAAATAATTGCTGCCGTATTTCCACCGATGAGTGCAAATCCGTCTTTCCATGTTCATCTTCGAAAGCGAAGTAGCCAAGTCCATCTTCTCCCACGATGCCATGCCCGGTCAGATGGACAATATGAGGCTGGAACTCATTGATACGCTGACGTAGTTCTTCAAAACTGCCCATGTCTCCAAAATCAATAACCACGTTAGGTCCCGCTTTTTCTATCGCCCGTAACAGAAATTCTTCCTCGCGCTCGTAATTGAGATACGGTTGGTCTCGGGGTGCACAAGCCATGAAAAGTATGCGCAATGGTGGGGGTCGCAGTTGTCCCTCAAACGCAGTAAGTGTGTTATCAGGTAATGGTAAACGGCGGATGCTGAGCTTTAAATTGAAACCGAGGAAATCTCCCTTTGGTGGGCGGAGGAGCTCCCAGGGCAGGTTCAGGATGTCTGCAACGTCTGAAGCAATGACCAACGAGCGTAGGGTCCCAACTGGCACGTTTTTTGTGATTTTGCTCCAGGGCTGTGCAAGCCACAACTTGAACAGTTCCGTACCGAGGGCTTTCAAATTGTCAGATGTGATGCGAGGCTGCCCGGTGCGCTGTTCAAACAGAATACTATATCGGCGTGAAAAGTCTCGTACTGCTTGCGATTCCGCAGGTGATAAACTCTGATTGCTGACAATGACCTTCCCATCCAACAGAATATTAAACATAAAGGTACGCTGTGCAGCGGTTCCTATTTCACTAATTGAGAGGGTGATAGTCGATTCCCTATTCATCCCAAAACCTCCACATACCTCCATATTCTTCCAACATTATTTGTTTTATCTTAACACATCCTTGCTTAAAATTGTTTCTCATGGATTCGTACAAAGAAAACGATGAAGAATATAGATTATCCTGGGAATTTATGGGATTGGTCATATGAAACCTTAACTCCAAATCATTAGGGGAACCTACAAAATCCAAGTGCTTTTATCCAGGTCCCTTCCATCCTTTGGAGCTTCTCAGTTCCAAAAGAAAAAGTAGCATTCAAAAAGTCCTTTGTTTCTTTTTCCCATGTATCATTCATTTATTTTAACTCCTATGTTCTAAGTCACTAACCCCGTACTTAAGTACAGTGCCTGCCTGCTATTGTCAAGCACAAAGATATATATACGCTTTTCGATTTTTTTTTTCTCGTAACTATAATTCTTCTGTCACCGCCATGTCTATAACCTCAATATCGAACTCTTTACAGGTTTCCCTGATAATTTCTTCCGTCTCTTCAGCAACTTCACCGAGTAACACCTTCTCCCTATACTTCGGCGAAAATCTTATCGAAAATATTTATTGATGATTATGGAGGTTATACTACAACCCTCTCATAACTCTCCTCCTTCCCCAACTCCATCGTCGCATCTATTCCAAGCTTTGTCGTGAGCCCGTTTTCGGCAGAAGGGTCAAGTGACGAACCCTTCGCACCGGGTATGAACACCACATCCTCATTCCACCTCACCCTCGTTGCTATTGCATACTCCACCTCCTCAGGATCCAATATATCTATATCTGTGTCAACCACGACAACACGTTTGAGGCTGGGATGTGCGGCGAAAGCCGCAATAATCGCGTTTTTCGGCTCTCCTTCTTTCTCTTTCTTTATCTGCACCACGGCATGCAAATAACAACAGCCGCCTTCGGTCAAAAACACGTTCTTTACTCGTGCTACACGCTCTACTGCTCGGAACATCAAGGGTTCGTAAGGCACACCCATAAGCAGTTTGTGCTCTGCGCCTGAAGGAAGAATAGCATGATAAATCGCGTCTTTTCGCCGATACATTCGCGTAAGCGTAATAACCGGCTCTTCACGTATCTGGTCATAAGTGCCTGTGATATCAACAAAAGGCCCTTCTTTTGCTCGTGTTTCGCCTATGTAACCTTCCAGAACGATTTCCGCATGTGGAACCGCTACGCCATTAGCCAGTTTGAAAAGCTCTACGGGTTCTTTTTTCAGTGCTGAAGCATAGTCAAACTCCTTACCCGGCGGGACCCTTGTAGAGGCCGCTAAAAGGACTAACGGGTCTACACCTATGGCGATTCCCACTTTTAATTCCTCCTCTCTTTCTATCGCTTCGCGATGCATCTTATACAGGTGACGAGAAGGAACAAGCCTTGCCGCTAATCTTCTATCGTCCAGAACCATCAACCGATGGATGGATGCGTTCCTCACGCCATCTAATTCCGCAACAACCACGCCTCCCGTGATGTAAGCGCCACCATCACCTCTGAAATGGGTTAATATTGGCAACTCGCCTAAATTCGGCTCGCCGACCACTTCTTTTGTCGCCGAATTCTCTACTATCTTCACTTTTCCATCGTTGTTGTTCCCAGCTTCAGGGATTTTCGCCATGAACGGTGTGAGTTCGGCATAAGAGGTACCAAGCAATTCTGCCAGTATTTGCCGCCCGCCAACTACATTCATTATGACCTTGACGTTTTGCATGCCATCAACGGAATGAAAAAGGACAGGCAGTTTGTTGCCTTTTCGTTCCAACTCGGCATAAATATCCGCAACCTCGTATTTTGGCGATACTTCACGCTCAATCTCTATTAACTTCCCTTCCTTCGCCATCCTATCCTTAAATTCTCTCATTTTTTGGTAGCTAATGGTTGAGTTTAGAGCAAAGGTGAGACACTCAGGCATACATCCATGCTATTAACTACGCTCGATTATATATAACATTTTTTATTACGAATGCCATTGATTTCACCTCTTTCAAAGACCCATCATCCAGCTCGATACATAATTGATATAGGTTAAATCCAAAAGCAGTAAATATCCTTTTGACGCTCGCCCTTCGTATCGTAGTTACCATTACGTGTGATGCATTGATAAAAAACGCAAACTTGGTGAGCGTATGCAGTGGCGAGATATACGAAACAGACATCGCAATCGCCGATGGAACAGTAGCCGGATTAGGGCGATATGAAGGAAGAAACGAGATAGAAGCGAAAGGCAAATATGCAATTCCAGGATTGAATACGCACATAGAAATGTGTATGCTTTCGGTAACCGAGTTCGCAGCTGCGGTAGTGCCTCGTGGAGCGACCACGGTGGTGGCAGACAGACCCGCATGAGATAGCCAATGTCTTAGGTATTGAAGGCATAAGAGCGATTTTAGAGGCTGTGAAGGCGTTAAAAATGCCAATAGATGGGCATGCTCCTCTGCTCAGCGGTAACGAGCTAAATGCTCATGTCTTGAGTGGTGTCGGCTCGGACCACGAGTGTGTCTCTTATGAGGAAGTGAATGAAAAGCTCCGGCTGGGTATGCGGGTGATGGTGAGAGAAGGTTCAGTGGCAAAGAACCTGAAAAATATCGCACCGAAGTTAAAATCCGCAGATGTAAGGAATTGCATGCTTGTTACAGACGGCGACCGAACACCGCTTGAAGGAGATTGGCGGTGGAATAGTTCTGTGCAGTGGACGTGAGGTAATGAGCGAGCTGAAACTGCCTATTGCTGGATTAATGACCGATAAAGGACTGGCGTATGTGGTAAGAAACCAAAAAGAGCTGGAGGCGGGAATTACGGCGATGGGCTGTAAACTCCGAGCGCCTTTTATCTCGATGTCTTTTTTTGCTTTACCTGTGATACCCGCACTGAAGATAACGGATAAGGGATTGGTGGATGTGAAGAAGCGGAAGATAGTGGATATTTTTTTGAGTTGAGAGGTGCGAACAGAGAAGTACTCTACAAGAATTGTTTGATTTTTCGTTTGTGCCACCAAGCAAAAACTTTGCTGATACTCTTCTTTATTACACTCAATGCAATCCTAATAGGGGATAACTTCTGAGCACAGCGTAGAACCACAGTTAAAAAGTGAGGTATCTTTAGCTGTTCAAAACACCAGTTAGTCCAGCTAAGATGAGCTTTGATTATCTCAATACCATCAGTACGCGCCAGAATATGCTCATCTATTTTGACCAGCATGTCGCCATCCAGTTGAAACAGCGTACGCACCGCCAATTTGTTCTGCTGGTTGTTAGTGCCCTGTGGCGGGAACGTATCGAAGACAAACTGTCCACCAGTGCGGATGCCTTCAACCAGAGTCCGCAGCCAGAAATATTTAGGTTTTTTGGGCTTCCTCAGTATAGAATTAGGATCGGTTATTAGTTTCTGCGTGATGTCAGGATCTAGGCAACACACGAATACGGGGTTAGTGGGATGCCTCTCATACGAACACGGGTTTCGCATGTGCCCCCTGCAATAGACATTGTCTTCCCTTGTTAATGGGACAGCAGGGGCAGAATCGGTCTTCATATGCTATTTGCCAAGTATCGCCCTAATAATCTGGACGAAGGTGTCCATCAATCCGTTTCGGTAGTTCGCACCAGCCTCTACGTTCCGGCTGTGAAAGTGCATCAGTTCTTCTGCATTGTCCCCCGCCGTGGTGAACAACTGATCGTTGATGCGCGATACGATATCTCCGTCGATCCCCATGACAGTTTGTGCGTAGACTATCCTCGTACCCACCAGTTCCCAGAGCTTGCGCAGTTGCTGATGCTCCCGTCCCTTAAGCATCCCTTTGTCCCAGTCCCATTCCTTGTTGCAGTGCAAATCGAGATACTTATGCAGGTAGCGTAGGTGACGCCGGTAATCAGCCTCAGCGTGTTTTTGGCGTTGCTCTATGCCAAAATCCTCCTCTTTGTGCTTTAGGCATTCAGCGATGTCATCACGGAGTGGTGTAATCACATCACTTTCGAGGCACTCGTCTTTACCACAAAGAATACTTAGCTGTGAGATACTCGTGCTTTTAAGCGGATTTCGAACTATGCCATCTATTTTGTTCCTCTCGAACCACTCAGTGAGCTTTTCACAGGTCTGATGAAGAAATACCCTGTCGCCGCTGGGATGATCTGCTGAAATGTTTGACACCAGCACCGAATTTACTTCGAGGGTAACGAGATCGGTTAGTGCATCCTTAATGGTATTCTTAAAATTATTGAAAGCGCTTTCCAATTCCTTGTCCTTTCCCTCCTCTTTAGAGTGCTTGCCAATATTTCTCATGGCATATCTCCTACTTCAGTCCGTGCATCACGACACAGTTTACTCAAGACGATCCATACTCCTGCCTACACATGCTGTCTACCAATATTAACTGGCTTACTCTACGAAGATGATGTTCCTTTTTCTCCTTTCGCTTCGTTGATCGCGCTAACAAGCGCTATTGCCATCTCCAGCAAAAATTCCAGTTTTTTCTGGATGTCCTGTTCTGCAAGTTTTACCTGTTCGGCGTGAAAATCGCGTAGTGGTGCCAAATCGGGGTCCTTCAGGAAGTTCCTGTGGATTTGGTTGGTTCGGTCGGATTGAAAAAGGTCTATTTTTGTGGATATTACTTCGTCCTTGGCACCGCCGATCACTTCGGTTCTAATCTCGAGACAACTGAGCGCTGAAATTGCTTTTTTGATAACATCCCAAACTTTTAGGGGGTTTTCTGTGCCTTTAAGCACTTCTCGTAGTTCTTCTCCAGGTAATGCATTCTTTTCATCAGGCATTTTTATTTTTCTCCTGTGATTCACAGGAGTTTCTCAATATAAAAAACTTTCGGTTGTCTAACTTTTGGTGGTACAGGTATAATATTTGGCTCTGTGATATTTTAGCTTATCACCACCATCCCCTGCTCTTCTATTATATCTAAGATTTTTCTCTGTTCATGATAGGATATTCCAGTAATTACTCAAAGCCCACAAGGGACTAAGTAATTGCGAATAATTCGATTTGTCAAAGGCATAGCCTGAAGAATGATCAAAATACAAAAACGAGTGAAGTTCAAACTTCACCCCGTACCTTGCTCCACTTCTACTTCTGCACCCTCCACTTCACCTGTTTCTACTTCTGTGCCTGCACCTGCTGCTTCCGCTGCCACAGCAGCACCCACAATCTCAACTGGCATTCGCACTCCCTATCTGTGTCAACGCCTCTATCTGCGCATATACCTGTCTGTCACGGTAATGTTTCATTGTTGCCGCTCCTGAAGGACAAATTGCATTACAACCGCCACAGCCCTTACAAACTGCTTCATTTACCGTCATTACATGTCTCACCTCGTCAAGCGCGAGAGCACCAAACGGGCAGGCATCCTCGCAGCGCCCGCATCCTATGCAAAGTTCCTCGTTTATCTCGCATATCGCAGGCTCTATTTTCGCCTTTCCCAATACGAAGTAGACGAGAGAACCAGAAGCTGCTGCTTTTCCCTGCGCTATGCTATCCGTTATATCCTTTGGACTTGCACAGCATCCCGCGATGTATATACCCTCTGTTGCCATATCAACAGGTCTGAGCTTGGGATGTGCTTCTAATAAGAACTGATCTGGGGTTTTAGAGAGTTTCAGCATATCTACTACGCTCTCCACACCTTTATTGGGTTTCAATCCCACGCCAAGCACCACGAGAGGTCGGCTTTTATCCCATACGGCTCACCAAGCAGTGTATTCTCCCCTCGCACTACCTCTCTATCACTGCCCGGTTTTTTGTATATCTCGCCGGGAAGTCCTCTCAAATAGAAAACACCCTCGATTTTCACCTGACCGCAAAATTCCTCAAACCCTTTTCCAAATGCTCTTACTATCCTGGAAACACATCGTTACGTTTGCGTCCGACAGTTGCTCCTTCACCTGATGTGCATGCTTCGCCAGATACATGCAACATACACGAGAGCAGTATTCATACCCCGTTTGCTTGTTCCTCGACCCCACGCAGGATATAAAAGCATCATCCTTCGGCTCCGTTCCGTTTACTACTATCTTACCTCCGATTGGACCGCTCGGGGAAGATAGCTGCTCGAACACCAATCCGTGAATTACATTTGGATACTACACCCCATACTTATATTCTGCCGACACTGTCGGGTCGATAATGTCAAAACCGGTTGCAATTATAACCCCCCAACATTCAACTCCACTACCTCATCCTGCATATCATGATGTATGCAGTTTGGACCACATGCTATAACGCATGGCGGAGCTTCATCTTTGGTTATTTCTCCTCCTCTCTCTCTTTTTCACTGCTTCTATTGTGCTTTCAAGCGTTGCTTTTCCACATTTTCCCTTTGTTAGCATCAAACAACTCTTTGCATCAATGGTATAAGGCAGCGGGAATTGCAAAAGGGAAGGGTCTATATATTAGTGCTCTCTTCATCAGTCCTAAATCAAATTCGTTTGGAAACCTGTTTTACAGTCTACATGCGTCTTCACACATCATGCATCTGGTGCATGTCGCCTCATCAACGTATTTCACGTGCTTCAACACCTTCACTTTGAAATTGCAGACCGAGCCTTCCACGCCTATTACCTCTGAACAACTCATTAGGTTTATGTTCGGGTTAACTCCCACGTCCACCAATCTCGACGTTAGAATACAAGCGGAACAATCGAGCGTTGAAAAAGTCTTATTTATTTGTGATTTGATGCTTGTGGTTTGGAATTTTTCAAGACATTTTGTAGGGTCTTGTGTCACGGTGCTAACCGTCGCCGGTCACGCGGGAAAAGCACCACTTCTCTTATGTTTTCTATTTCCAGCATGCTCATCAGCAACCTATCTATGCCCAGTCCCCAGCCCGCATGCGGCGGCATACCAAACCGAAAGGTGTCGAGATAAAACTCAAAACTATCTGCACTCAGTCCTTTTGATTCGATGTTCTGCTTCAGCAGCTCGTAAGAATGAACACGCTGCGAACCCGAAGCGAGCTCTACTCGTGGATGCATCAGGTCAAACGCATTGCAAGTATCTTTACTTTTCGCTTCCGCATCAGCAGGCTGCGCATAAAACGGTTTTATCGCACAGGGCCAGTCCGTGATGAAATAAAGCTCGCCTATCATTGCACCCAGAGTACGTTCAGCAGAAGTGCCGAGGTCTTCACCCCATTCTATATCCTCACCCGCTTCAGAAATCGCTTCTATCGCTTCTTCATACGTTATACGCCTGAGCGGTATTTTCGGGACTTCCAATTTTAAATTCAACTTCGCTAAGCCCGGATATCCCCTTACTTTTGAATATACAAACGCAATAAGCTCCTCCAATATCTTCATTACCTCCTTATCCGATACAAAAGCGACTTCTATATCCATTGAAGTAGCTTCGTTAAGATGTTTCGTGGTGTCGTGCTCCTCCGCGCGGAATATCGGCGCTATTTCGTACACGCGGTCAAAGCCAGAAGCCATGAGCATTTGTTTATAAAGCTGTGGACTCTGATTTAAGAACGCCTCTCGCTCGAAATAAGAAATAGGGAATAATGCCGTGCCGCCTTCTGTCGCTGCACTCACTATCTTTGGCGTGTTTATTTCTATAAATCCGCGTTCATCAAGGAACTCCCGTATCGCCTTGAGAACACGGCTGCGAATGATAAATATCTGCTTTGTTCTCTCGATTCGCAAGTCCATGAATCGGGCATCTAACCTCGTGTCCAGTTCCGCACCAACTTTTTCAGTGGTGTCCAGCGGTAAAACCTGCGACGCCTCACTTAGCACTTCCATTTGGTCGGGTATTATCTCATATCCATTCGGCGCCTTGGACTCGCTTTTTACTTTGCCTTCTATCGCTACTACCGATTCGCGAGGCACTTTTTTCACACGTGCAAACAGTTCCTGCTCAACGCTGCCCTTGTGCTTGTGCAGTGTAACCTGAGCAAAACCGCCGAAGTCTCGCACAATAAGGAAAAAGACGCCACCTAAGTCCCGCTTCTCGTGCACCCAGCCCGCTATGCACACGGTTTCGCCATCATTATCCGAACTTATCTCAGTTGCGTATTTCCTGTTCTGTATCGCTAACCGCATGTTCATTACTTCTCTTCTCTCTTGTTACGTTACTAAACGTATTAACAAATAAAAGCATCCTCTAAATACCTTTTCGATTGGCAAGAGAAAAATCCTATACACTTTGTTCTTGTATATAAAGTATAGCTTCCTTCTATTTGAGACACGGATTTACGCTGACTTATTTAAGTTTGACCGGGTTGATTTTTATCATCTATCTGTGTTAATCTGCGTTAATCTGTGTCTATAATTTATTTTTCCCCCAGCAACCTCACAATCCTGCTTTTCCTTCCCTCTTTTCTCCTTCCATTTCCTGCTCCTTCTCCTCTCTTCGATTCGTTTTTCGCTGTTCCTTCCATTTCCACTGCTCTACCTCCATGTTCACTCTGCCTCACACGTATATCAACCAATACGGGCATTTCTATGCTCGTGCTCGAAAGAAGTGCAACACCCTGCGGTATTCTTTTGATTTCCTCCTCCATCTCCGCACTCATGAACTCCAGACCGCGGCTCAACGCTTTGATGTCGTTTGGATTTGTTACACGCAGAATTATCTGCGTATTACACTGCGAAATAACGTTTTTATCCACACGAGCAGGTCGTTGTGAAATGACCAGCAGACCGAGCCCGAATTTCCTGCCTTCCGAAGCGATAGTTCGCAAAATATTGGAACTAATTGCTTTTCCAAATCCACGCTCAGGGCAGAAGTTGTGCGCCTCCTCGATAACGAGCATAAAAGGCGGTATCTTCCCCATCTTCCTGCCTTCAAAAACTTCTTTGCATACTCGATACACAATCATCTGCTGTAATTGTGGTTCCGCGCCTTTCATATCTATTATTGCTGTCTTTCCTGCCTTTACGAGGTCTTCTATGCGTGTGGGGCTGTCGGATAATATACCGGTCTCGCGGATTCTCTCCAAAAAATGCACAATTCTCCACTTTGCGCTACTTTTGCTCTCAGATACATGCTTGATGATGTCTTCAATCGTGTAAAACTCCTTCTTCGCCTTTATTTCGTTTATACACTGGTATACAACGCCTAATTGCGCATCAGACAGTGGGAACAAGTCATATAATTCGTTCACACTCAGGTTTATCCCATCTATCCGGAACAATTTATCAGCAGCGGGATTTATAGAGAAATTCGAGGGCGTGTAGACGACAACTTTAGATGCATACCCTTTCGGTGCGATGCCAAATTTATCCATTTGTTTCCGCTCTTCTTTATTCCGGTTTTCGTATTTCAGAGAGGGGTATTCACCATGAGGGTCAATTATAAGTAACGGGACATTCTTATCGAGCAATTCCTCGATTAGCACGCCGGCGGTATATGATTTCCCGCTGCCAGTTTTCGCTAATATGCTGCAATGTTTCTGGATAAGTTCTTCCTTCTTCAGGTACACCGGTATATTGCGTCCATCAAGCATACCTAAATAGATACCACCTGATTTGAGTCCCAGGATGTCGGTGATGAATGTCTGGTCTGCCTTGAACACCTTCCCATCACGTGATAGCGTGGTCTTCGGCTGCATTAAAAACCCTCTTTCGTCTTTATAGCCGATAATCTCCGCAGTAGCGATCTTTTTCGCCGCATCTACTAGTGATACTACTCTACCCAGCACCCATCCTTCTAATTCGTCGTTCCATACTTTTATATACTCATTCCTTCTTACCGCGTCGGTAACGGTAAAATCAAATTCATGCAGTTCAACGTCACCGGAAATGGTGCCTATTAATTTGTACATCGCTTTCCTTATTTTTTATCAGTGAGTTTTATATTTCTTGCACTTCCTTTCACATTTTGGGCAATACAATTTTACCCTCCCAGAATGAATCACGGTTTCCAAACCTTAATTCCTGCCACTCGCTCAAAATCAGGGTCGTTCGTTGCTATATCGCTAATTCCTTGCGTTTTCATTGTCGCTACGTACGTGGCATCGTTGGACAAAAAAAAATACGCTTTAGCAAGTGTTTCCCCCCAAAAAGCTATCTCTCTGGAATAGGCAACGATATCCAGATAGGGGAGGTCTCTCATCTTTTCAATGAACGTAAAAGAATTTGATGCCTTTGCTAACACCGAAGGATGCTCTTTTATCAATCCTATGACCTCTCGGGGTCCTACGTCCTCTTTTTGTGCTATTTCTATTATTGTAAGCCTATGCAAGACTTCATTTATCGTTAGAGCGGAGGTTACTCCTTTTAATTCGTTTCTTTCTACGCAGCGAAGAAACACCTTGCAGGTTTGTCCATATTTTGAATGTCCTGTTGCATCATATATGAATATATTTGCGTCAACATAAACGAGCGTGTTATTAGGGATATTCGTCATTTCAAGGTTCATGATATTCCTCGTTTTCCACCACATCGTCAACAATGTCTTTTTTAGCCTTTACAATGCCTGTCATCTCCTCTACTATATCTCTCTCAACCCTCATCGTCACTTTTGTATCTTCTTTTAACTCTACCACTTCCAATGGCTTAAATACTCGATCTTTATATACTGCCGAAATTGTTTTCATCTATTTTAATAACCTTCTTTGCTTCACTTTCAGGAATAACCCTGAGGTCTATCGCTTTTCCTACGATTCTCCCTATCTCTCCAATATCTTGAATATGCTTCTCTTGTGCTATCGCAGACACTCTCAACTCCCCCTTTTAAATCAGCTTCGCGTTCACTAACCCATCCTGACCCGGTCTGCTTGTAACGACGGCATCGCCAATTTCAGTCGCTACCACCGCGCCCTTCGTAGTTATATTCCGCCTTGCGAAGAAGGGATTTGCAGGATTGCTTTTCACAGCCATTATCTTAACTCTTTTCGTGGTTCCGCTTTTCGCGTCCGCGACGTTTGCAAATTCGCATCTGTACAGTCGCATTTTCTCGTTGCCTCCTTGCGTTCGTATTTTTTTCCGTCGTACAGCACCAACAGTAGTATCTGCTGCGGGTCTACCTGCTTCATGCTCCTTCTTTCTACGATGAGCATGGAGCCTTCCCCCTGTGCATTTCCGCTTTGACCTACCTTGCCATCTCATTTTTTTAGTTCACGGTCCTATAAAACCACATTTCTCACACCTATATAAATTACTTTGCTTTCTACACTTTGCGCATCTTCCTATTTCCACCTTTCCGCAATTAGGGCACGGAAAAACGGTGAAGCCCTTCTCCAACAGCTTTACTCCGCAGGATGTGCAATACTCTATCATAACATGCTCGTTTTCTTTTTATTTTGATTTCCCTTTTTTCACTCGCCCTCGCCCTCTCCTTCGACATATCCACCACGGTGGACGGCATACTATATTTACACTTACCACCATTTATAATAATACCCAATAAATCTACTTTTAGTTTTAGTCCTACTTCCACTTCTTCTATACAGGTCGGTGGATTTCTACCTGACACATTCGCACTTGTCGCAGTTATAGGTCCCGTTTCTTTTATTATGCGGGTCGCGATTTCATTATCCGGAAACCTCACACCGACGACCTCCGATGCCGCGGTTAAAATGGCAGGCACAACGTCCTTTTTCCTGAGCAATATCGTGACAGGTCCGGGCAGCAGTTCGGCTATGATTTCAAAGCATTCAGAATCAATATCCGCAACTTCGTGCAGCATCTCGAAGGAAGAAACAGCGATGGAAATAGGCAGTGATAAATCTCGTCTTTTTATTTTATATACGTTCCGCACTGCTGCTTCCGAGAACGCATCAGCACCCAATCCATATACCGTCTCTGTTGGGTAAACCACCATGCCGCCGTTTTTTATTATTGCTGTAGCGGTTTTTATTTGGTCTTCTCTATCGTTTTGCATTTTTTATTTCGCTCTCGAAGTATTTAAATATTTCGCTCATCAAAAGTTTAAACATTATCGTTGCTTTTTATTCGAATACCGTAAAATCACACACATAAAAATCCGGCTGTCAAAATGACCGCAATTCTTATAACTTCACCGAGCAGACTCCATTTCGCACTTATAGACATGAACGCCGAGCTCGGCAGAGTGGACGGTGGAATAGGGGTGGCATTAAACGAGCCTTCGTTGACAATAGAAGTCTCCGCAGTTGATAAGGTGGTTGAGCGTGAAGAAAACCCAGCCGCAGTCGTTCCTGTATTGGAACGGATACGAAGTCGAATAGAGCCAGAGCTAAGGGGACATTACCGTGTAAAGATTCTGAAACCCCTGCCATCGCACGTGGGTTTGGGCTCGCAGACACAATTGTCGTTATGCATAGCAAAAGCAATATCCGTGCTGGAAAACAGAAGCTATAGCGCGGTGGAATTGGCAAAACTGGTGGGTAGAGGTGGCACTTCGGGGATAGGCACCGCTGCTTTTGAGCGAGGGGCGTTCATCTTAGATGGGGGACATGCCTTTCGGAAGGCTGAGGATAAAAGCATGAAGAAACAGAAAAACGGCGAGCTAAAAACGCGTTTCCTGCCTTCTTCGGCATCAACGGTTTCTCCTGCTCCTGTTCTGTTCCAGCATCACCTCCCTGAAAACTGGTTCTTTGTCCTCGCGATACCTGATGTGAAGCGGGGCGCACATGGACCTGAGGAGGTAGACATTTTCACGCGATATTGCCCCGTAAATGGCGAAGAGGTAGACAAAATCTGCAGGATAGTGCTTATGCGGATTCTGCCTGCTGTGCTTGAGACTGATATAAATACTTTTGCTGCGAGTTTAACCACGCTGCAGCAGGTAGGGTTCAAGAGAATAGAGGTGGGGCTTCAGCATGACATAATAAGGAGGCTGTTCAGCTTCTTCGATGCTCATGCGTTAGGTCACGGCATGTCCTCTTTTGGTCCCACAACGTATGCGATAGTAGAAGGTGAGAAAAGAGCAAAGGAACTCGCAGCGATGACAAAGGCGTTCCTGGATGCAAACGGTATACGAGCTCTGGTGACGTATTCGAATGCAAATAATAGAGGTAGTGAAGTGAGCAAAAAATAAAAAATAAATTGTTGACACAGATTAACGCAGATTAACACAGATGATAAGAATCAAC
>QBUL01000134.1 GCA_013180605.1 Candidatus Methanophagaceae archaeon GoMg1
AAATAAAGAAAGTAGAATACAGAAAAAAAGTCTTCTGGCTTACAATGGAGGAAAAGAGAGGACATGCTTTAATTGTTTAATAGCAGGAAGAAATAGCAATTTTTATATATGACGAAGAAGAACAAATAAGTAAAGGAGAGTGATGAGAAAAAAATGCCAGCAGCAGTGGATTTGGAGAAGTGTGACGGCTGTAAGGGAAGGAGAGAGAAAGGAATGAGTATGTGTGTAGAGGAATGTCCGGTGGAGTGTATAAGTCTGGTTGAGGATGACCCAAGCACTGCTCCACATGGAAGAGAACAACATGCAGTAGTAAATGCTGAGGAGTGTACCGAGTGTGAGATTTGCGTAGACGTATGCGAGCAAGGTGCGATAAGCATGGCGGAGGCGTAAGGATAGAGCGAGAGAGGGTGAAGGATCCGGAAGAGAAGCAGGTAATAGTTGGACAAGGGGACTTCCGCCATTTTTCGCCTGTGACGCCTCTTCGGTCCCATTCATTACCGAGAAGAGGTAAAAAATGTTGAACTAATAGAAAGCCGGAAAAGATAAAATACAGTAACAGCAAAGTATTCATAACTATCAGGGGTATAAATGGCTGAACTAACGTCTGTTATCAATCATTCGGTTATGATAACCATATTTGTTTTTGTAATGATGCTCATCGTTGATTATATAAACGTCTTAACAAAAGGGGATATGGAAAAGGCGTTGAAAGGGGGGAGAAGCCGACAATACGCTATTGCATCTTTCCTCGGCGCAACGCCCGGCTGCTTAGGCGCATTTGCGAATGTTTCTTTTTCTTTTCATCACCTTTGGACTTCAATATTGGGATTTAGAAGGTTTTGTCAAGGCAAATATGATATTGATATTTCTAATTTGCGCGCTTGTGGGAATAATACCTGAGTCGGGTCCGCACATGATTTTTGTGATGATGTTTGCAAACTGGCTCATCCCCTTCTCAATACTGCTCACCAGTTCCATTGTTCAAGACGGACATGGAATGTTGCCTCTATTCTCTTACACGATAAAAGATTCGGTCTTGATAAAGTTATTCAATCTTCTATTTGCAATCGTAATTGGGTTACCCCTATTCCTTTTAGGTGTCTACGAGTGCCATTGAAGGTGCGAGAGGCGTTGCAAGAAGCAAAAGAAACATGCTGGCAAATACAATTATTAAAGCCTCCGCTATCTCCTTACCAGAAACGAAAGGATGCGCCTGAATACTATTTGTCACCCAACGAGGAGAACTTTATTCTTTCGGCGTGGGTTTCCCGCAGTATGGGCAGTAACTCCACATCTCCTCAAGTTTTTGGTCGCAGAAAGGGCAATCAACGAATAACTTTGCCCCGCAGTATGGGCAACAATCCCATCCTTCTTCATATCCCTTTATTTCCCTACCACATTTTGGACACTTAACCATGCCAATAGATTACAAATCCATGTATAAATACTTTATAATATCCCATCTATCCTGGCACCACAACTTGGACATCGTGAGTCTCGTATTTTATTCTCCAGAATCTGGAATCCATAGCGCCGGATTAACAACTCTCCGCATCGGTAGCAGTAGGTATTCTCCCCTCCCTCACCCGGAACATTGCCCTCGTACACGTATCTCAATCCCACATCCAACCCAATTTCCCTCGCTTCACGTAAGGTAGTAACAGGTGTTGGGGGGAGATGAGTTAACTTGTATGTGGGATAGAACTGTGAGATATGCCATGGTATGTCCACGCCTACACTTTTGATGAACGCCGCAATCTCTCTGAACTCTTCCTCAGAATCGTTCAACGTTGGTATAACCAGTGTGGTTACTTCAACCCAAACGCCCAAGCTTTTGTATAGCTTTATCGCATCCAAGACGGGTTGCCGGTGCCCACCGCAAATTTTTCGATATAGGTCCTCGGAACCCTTCAGGTCTACATTTACCGCATCTAAATAAGGAGCAAGAGTGCGTATCGCCTCCTCCGTAGTATGCCCGTTTGTGATAAAGGTGTTGCAGATCCCGTCTTTATGTGCCAGTATGGCGGTGTCATAAGCAAACTCGAAAAAGATGGTCGGTTCGGTATAAGTGTATGTGATGGTTCTACAACCGTTTTGCTTGGCTGCCGCAACAATCTCTTCAGGAGATGCATCTTCTCCTACTATCAGTTTCTCGCCTTCTTTTGGCATCTGAGAAATATGGTAGTTCTGGCAGTTCTTGCATCTGAAGTTACACCCAACCGTAGCAATCGAGTATGCCTCAGAGCCGGGATGGAAATGGAAGAGGGGTTTCTTCTCTATTGGGTCAATCCCCCTCGCAACTACCTTACCGTAGACCAGGCTGTAGAGGACACCACCCCTGTTTTCCCTAACCCCGCATATCCCTCTCTTCGATTCGTTTATCTTGCAATGATGAGGGCATAGGTGACATCTAACCGCGTTCTCCTCCAGTTTCTCGTAAAACATCGCCTCTTTCATTTTAACCTTCTCTCCTTTCCTTTCGATTTGTGCGATGGCTGGTTTAAAAATTAATTAAAATAAAATCAATTGTTTATTGTCTCTTCAAAGATAAAAAGGTGTAAAAATGGGAGAAGAAGAATTGAGTATAGTAGTAAATGAGGACGCAACGGCAGAAGAAATCGCGCCGATAGCGAAAGCGGTGAATGACTTGTTTGTAATGCCCGTAGCAATGCGAAGCCGGAATAAAAAGGGCGTTAGAGTGGAAAAAGGAGAAATTATAGACTTTGAATACACTGGTCCGGTATTAGAGCGAGTGCTGAAGGAGAATCGAGTGATACACACAAATATTCTTAAGGGTAGATATGCAGGCGTACCGGTGGTTGTTGCTCCGATTAGAAATAGGGAAGGGGATGCGGTAGCAGCTTTGGGCATTTTTGATGTGGTTGGAACAGTAGATTTGGGAGCAATATTTGTGGACTACCCTCATGTTCTCGAACAAGTTAGGTCGTATCATAAACCAGAGCGGAAATAAACATAACTTTATATACTTAAATCGTTAGGTAGATGTCAGGAGGTAAAAAAAAAAATGTTGCTCATAACGAGCGTGAGAGTTAATCCCGGCATGGTGGAAGATGCGAGGAAATTCGGCGACGAGATACTTAAAAATCCGCCCACAGGCGTCAAGTTCCTGCAAGTGTATCATACGCTGGGCAGGTATGACGCGATATGGATTTATGAGGCGGAAGACCCGAAAGTGATTGAAGATTTCCTCCACCAGAGCAGGGATGTCTCAACAACGGAAACCTGGGTTGCCTTTGCAAGGGAGATGTGAAGGATTTTTGGAAGGCAAAAAAAAGAGTTGAGAAGAATAGTGGACAAAAAATCCGCTCTTCTTTCTTTTTTTATTTTTAGCTTCTTTTTAAAAAAATGCGTGATGAAATGAGGGCAAAATGGGGATTCCAGTCATTGAGCAGGAGCGATGCACAGGGTGTAGAGAATGTATCAGTGTTTGTGAGCCAAATGCAATTGAAATTGTGAATGAAAAAGCGGTAATAGATTATGGCAGGTGTTATGGAGATACTGAGAGATGCAGAGCTTGTATAGAAATCTGTCCACAAGATGCTATCTTTGAAATGGATTAATAATTTTTCTCACCAGCACGTACATGCACTTTAAGCCAGTTCTCCGGAGGCACAAAAGGGCATACATAGTTTTTACTGTATGCGCACCATGGATTATACGCTTTATTAAAATCCAGAACCCATCTTCCTTCCGGTGTGCAGTCTCTCTCGAGCTCAAGGTCAATATACCGTCCCGCTCCGTATGTCTCCTTACCACTGCTTGCATCCTTGAACGGGATAAACAGCCGTTCCTCCCGAGGGTCGCTTTTATACGCTTGAAGTGTGCATTCCATATCACCGACTTTGAATTGAAATTCAGCCCAGCGCAGGAAGTCCCGCATATTACCTCCTGTGTCTTCAATTTGTAACAGTTTTTTATCACTGTGCTCATGAAGTTCAAGCTCGAACCGGTAATCTGCGTTAAGGGGATAATATTTAAGACCTTTGAACTTCGCTCGCTCTTCCGGCGGTATCGGCGATTGCCCGTGCACCGCAAAGGATTTATCCTTCCCTTTTCGCTCGCGCTCAAGCCCTTCCTTCCAATCAGTAATTTTATCCATATTTTCTTTCACCTCACACTTTTTCTTTTTCACAAAAAGAAAAACTGTGCTAAAAGAAAAACAAATGAGTTCCTTTGCTTGCTGTTATTAAAAGATATGTAAGAGGAGAAAAAATGGCACTCATTGTAAAGGATACACTCATCCGAAAAAGGGACGGTGTTCTTCCCACAGGGTCAAGCGGATTTTTATAAAGAAATAAAAGTTTAAAGAAAATAAAAGAAGGTGAAAGCAAGATGGAAACAAAAGAAGGAGAGCTTTTGAGTATTGATGAGGTAATAAGAATAGGACTTGCAAAGAAGTGGAAAATAGCTATATACGGTAGCGAAAAGGAAGGAATAGCATCTTATGATACCGAGGGAGAAAGAAACCTTGAGAGAATTACATCTATTGATGGAGGCAAAGTAAAGTACAGAGTTAAATCGCTTGATGAGGTGGAGAAGACCTTGTCCGTAATACGGGAAATAAAATGGGAGTAAAAGATGAAAAATCAAATTCACCGCAGAGAACGCTGAGTTCACAGAGAAAATTAGTTGTCTGGTATTAGTAGCCCTAAAACCTAAACCGCTAAATTAAGTACAAAAAATATAAAAGGGGATAAAAAAGGCACCCCTATGCAGTCATTTTCAGTATTGGGTGTGGCTCCAGTGACTCAATATCGTGCTCTGCCGCGTTAGCCTCTGCAACAATCATATCTGCCATTCCCACCAGTGGGAACGTCTTTGGAGCATGCTCAATCGGCCCGTAAAGCACGAAATCCTGGCCCGCGATAATCGGAATGACATTTGAGGCTATATCGCAGATATTGAACACGTCCGCGCCGAGTCCTTCCCAACCGCCTGGTCCTTTCGTCGCATGCTCCTTCCTGAACGTTTTCAGCCATGTCCATGCGGAAGGTGCATTGTGGATACCCAGACCTACGGATATACCATATTTCGATTTGATGACGAATCCCGAAGCAATGGCTGAACCTACTCCTGCACCTATGGGCAGTGTCGCGGGGTCGCACATCTGTTTATATACGCCCATGTCCCGTGCAAGCTGCACCAGTCCTTTATCAAAGGTGCCTGCTCCGGTCTCTAACAGGTCTATCTTTCCCGCTACTGTCGAATCTTTTGGATTGAACGCCAGGATAATCGCTGCTTCTATTTTGGATTCTTCTATTGCTTTCAGCTCCTCCGGTGAACACGACACGTTTATCGAGTTGTACACCGCTCTGTCTGTCAATCCCACTTCGTCCACGTACTTTAGCCCTGCAACCTTTGCCTCCGCAACGGTCGAGTCAATCAAGAAGGGTGAGTCACTCTTCTCTACACAGAACGCAATTTCTTTCTCCATCGCCTCCGGCGATTCCGAAAATATCTGCATCATGCACGGATTGCCGGTTAAATCAGAAAACTCATCCTGCTTGTTTAGCACGTCTTCCGCCGCTTTCTTATCAAATATCCCTTTTTCCGCGTCCTCGACGAGGTAATGCTTCGCGTAGAATATCGTGCCACACATAACAGTTGCGCACTCGCCTGGCTGACCTCCTACTTTCACTCCGCCTATTTCATATATATCCTGCTTCCTATCAAACAAAAACATTTTTTCCTTTCCTGTCCTCCTTTTTCTTATCCTCTCTCTTTTATGCTATTTAGATTAGGAACATCACAAATATCAGTATCCCTACTACCGCACCGTACAATATGCCAAGTGCTGTGCCAATCTTCTCGCCCTGTTTTTGCGCCAGCTCACCCGCTACGAACTCGACTTTCTCATCCATCACATCCAACCTATCCAGCAATTTCGTATGTTCCGGTGGTGTTATTGCAATTGGTATGGGGACACTTAACTCCTTTTCCAGTTCCTCTTCTAACTTTTCCAGTTCCTCTACCACTTCTTCTTCGCTTTTCTCTTCTTCTGCCATCGCTACCTACTTCACCCCCATTAACACTATCTTCAAGCCGGCAAGCACGAGGCTTACAAAGATGCCCAGTGCAAATCCTTTAACAAAACCGACCCAAAGCCCTGCTGCGAATCTCGAATCCTTTCCTATGACCGTTATCAGCTTCCTTAAATCCTCTATCTTCGCCGTTATCACTGCCGTCTCCGGAGTCTGCTGTGTAACCTTCTGTGCTGCCATTTTAAATCACCCCCGTTAATGCTAAATAAGCAATGAAAGGTATAGCGACAACTAAAGCGAGCAAAAATCCCGCGGTTAACCCGAGAATGGTATTCTTTGATATTGCCATTGATAACTTGTAGTCCCTTGCCATCACCTGCGACTTATATCTCGCACTTTCCACTGCATCGGTGATTGTACCCATGAATGGATCGGCAGACATAGCTAACGGTATTTTCAGTTCAGCCACTTCCTCTTCCTCTGCTCCCACCTTTACGATCATCGGGTCCTCAGGAAAGGCACCTGGGTCTTTTGCCTTACATTCCGCTACTTTCGCTTTTATCGCTCCAACGTCTTCTGAACCCATCATCTCAATTATTTCTACCTGCTGCCTGAACCGCTCAACCGCTTCAAGTGGCACGTTCTCGATGAATGGTATTGCACCCGGTGCATCTACTATCTTATGCGATTCCTTGTCTATACCTTTCTCATGCAGTTTCAACAACGAGCCTCCGGTCACATGTCCGGGAACTTCGGGTCCCGTAAGGATGTAGAACCTTATGTTTGGATTGGCGATAATATTCGCTATCTGCTTCTCCAATCCAATGTTCTCCGTCTTACATGAGCCCACTATTGCAGCTCCGGCAGCGAATAACTCCTGTATCGCAGCATCGCTGAGATGACCGCCTCCTGAGGAAACAGCCACGGGGTTCTTTGGATCCCCTGCTTCATAATCACCCGTCGCTACGGGCCATCCCTCTGCTGGTTCTTTCTTCTCTACCATTATTATGCCCCTCCAAATCCTATTCCATAAGTCATCAGCACAAGTGCTACTGCCAGGACACCGAACGTCAGTCCTACCATCAGCATCGTGATAAACCCTGCTATGTTTGTTATTCCCTCTCTGTTAGGCTGTGCCATCGAATAAGTAGTCGATGGGTCAAGAATGTTTAACAGGTCATCAACTGCATCTTCTAAGATGTTCAACTGCTCGTCTATCGGCGCTAAACACACCTTGTAAAAACCTGGTCTGGCTTCTCCTACTGTCAGCGTTGACTCTTCTAAAACGACGTTGTATTTTTCATTTATTACTATTACCATCTTCTTTTCTTAGCCTCCTAAAGTCTTTATCAGTCCGGTGCCCTTAACCGCGTATGCTTCCTCCATACACGCTTTCATGTATGCTCTGTAAAAGACCACCCAGACAACGGCACCAAGCACAATCAACGGTACACCTTCAAATGCAGATAAAGTCAGTGTTGTCACTATTCCCAGGATGATACCTGCTATTCCACCTATTTCGATAGACATGAGCAGCGTTCTCCCCCTTCTCTCGTCTGCACCAAGGCACGTGTTAAGAGGCTGAAGCATACCAAAAGCCGATATAATGAAAATCACTGCGATTACTCCATTGTCTATTACACTTGGCAGTACTCTCGTGATATCATACGTCCCCGCTACAATAGATGTTTCAATTAGCACTGCCAGTGTTCCGGCCATACCTAATTCCATCATTCCTCGTTCCAAGCCCGGTATCTTCATATTGATGAACTTATCGCCATTTGCCAAATTACCGGATACAAAACCCAGCAGTGCAAGAAGCACAACACCCGCTAATACGCCGAATGCTATTTCCACTCCGCCCACTACTAACGTTCCAAAGCTCAATGAAGCTACTGCAATTCCTGTTATTCCACCTATGATACCAAATCCCATTGCTAACACGCCTATGGATGGAACACCGGTTCCTAATCCATATCTGGCAGTTTTCCTCACCGAATCCGCGCCCCACGCAAAGACGATCATTATACCTACCCCCTTGATGAACGCAGGTAGCCCCGGGAATATCGCCATTAATACACCAATGGTTAGCGCAAAAATCCCCAGCCTCGACTCGTTGAAATAGTCAAAGGATAGTTTAAACTCCTCTTTGGGTTTCGCTTTTTCCTCTTTCTCTTCTTGCTTCGCTTCTTCTTCTCCCATCTCGTTACATTACACCCCCTACTAACGTGCCGGTAAGCATTGCTATCACTACGATGACCCCACAAAGTGCAGACACGATTAAGGAACAGGTAAGTCCTGTTCGTATCCGGGCCTTGAACTTCGGGTCATGGAACCCCTCTATCGTGCCTCCGATGTTATACGCTGCGATGATTGCGTTGGCAATAAAAATACCCATTGCTACTATCCCTGCGGTTGCCACGGAAAAGTGTGCATAGCTGTCTGAGACGAGCATGACGTAAATAAGTGCACCGCCAAATCCACCTGAAAAACCGCCCAGTATTCCCGAGACGAAGCTCACTGTCGGAACTCCGTGTCCATCTGTCCGTGGTGTCTTGTATTCCGTCTGCGATTCCTTGGTTATTGGGTCCACTGCCACTCTGCCTGAACAGGGTACTATACCAGCACCAAAGATGTATATCAGGTTTCCAACAAACATGGTGAAACCCATCATCAACATCGAGCCCACGGCACCTGACAGAGCAACAAGGATTACGTTTGGATTTGTCGCCCAAAAACTCGCCACCGTTGACGCCGTGAATAAACCCGTAACTGATGCCCCGGTCATTAGCATCACACATCCGGTTGCAATTCCCGTGGCAGTAGCCATTGCCGCTGGTGCACCCCCCACGGGCATTAAATGAACCGCAAGAGATGACAGTAGTCCTCCTATGATTATACACACCAATACCAACAAAAGTGTTATCGGCTCCATCTTCTCTTTTCACTCCTTAAATTTTCTTTCTCTTTTCTCTTACTCATTTTTCCTTACTCCCCTACGAAAGGCCCGTATTTATTCCTTGTCCACTTCTCTAACGTTCTGGCTAGTATTACCAGTACTATTGCAATCCCTATTCCTATTCCAATACCCCATGCTGCTGCTACCGCGGGATTAGCCAACCCTCCGATTGATAATCCACCAAGCAACATTCCTATTACTGTTCTCCAGTTCTCGAACAACACGATGAGCCCGAACGCCAAACCCGTTGCAGGACCGCCGAATTTCGCGCAGAAAGCTGCTACATCCTTTGATGTCCTTACACCGCAATCGCCATATCGGCAGATTTGCCCGTGGTAAACTACTCGCCTACCCTCACCGAATGGCTTGTCCTGAAACACTCTCTCTGTTCCATAGTGTATGTCACCCGTTGACGATCCGATTGCACCTACTGTTAGCCCCCAGATGAGGCACAGTAAAGGAAGTGGGAACGGATTGCTTGCTCCTGTAACACCAGAAAGAATCCCCAAATTGCACTGTATGTACGCAATAGCCGTAATGCAAATCACTGCCATGAAGTTATGGGTTGCTATTGGCAGCAGATGTCCGTAGAAAACATCGAGATAAATAGGCTGCTCAAATCGTTTATGCGCTGATTCTCTTCCCACGTGGCATGTAGATGACCGAACCATGTGCACGAGCGACCCCACTGCTGCACCCACAGGTATTGCTAATACCGCTGCTTTTGGCCCAACGGATCCTAACTGCAGTAATATCAACATTGCTATGGTCCCTGAGATAGTGCAAGAAAGCCCATAAGACAACCCTTCCCCTGAAATCGCTTTGTTGAAGTACCTGTGTATGTACCCCATCTCTGGCGCTAACTGAACCTGCGAATTCGGATTGCTCTGCGACCCTATATCTGACTCCAAGTCCTCGAACATACACGCAATGAATGCCAAGAACGCTATTACCAACATCCATGCAAACAAACTTATTACTGGCATGAGGAGAAGTTGGTAAATAACTCTTTATAAAGTTTTCTATTTTTTCGTGCAGGAAACATTATAAGCAGAATGAGGAAACATAAATAACTTTTGTTTTGGGTGGGAGTTATAACCCAAACGGGTAACAAAACGCCGGAGAGGGAGATAGGCAGTTTTCTGCAAAAATAGACAAAATATTTATTTCGATGACATTTATTTTTATAGCATACGCACGATAAAGGAAAGAAGAACAATGGGCATATTTGGGAAAAAGCATCAGCCGCGAATACTTAAAACCGAGAAGATTAGTTATGCAGATTTGTTTTTTATCCTGCGTCTTTCAAGAGGAGACCTCACGTTAAGACCCATTTTTATTGCCGCAAGTGTTGAACTTGGGAACAGCACTACCAAATCTATATTGACCGCTACGGATTTGAAAAACGGAAAGACGTATATTCTTGACAAGGCAGTTAAGATGACAAGAGATGCTCGGTCTGACCGTGATTCATTCTGTCATACGTTAAGCTTGGTGGACCTTTCCGAAGAATCCATTGCGGATTTGGTAAAAAGGACGCTGCAGGACTGTGCGAAATCTGCGGGGATAACCACGCCTGATTTGCATTTCGTCGTTCGCTCCACGGGTGTAACGGCATGTTTCTCAAAAATCGAGGAGGTGGAGGGCGTAATAAAGGCGTTAGCAAAAGGATGTATGCTTGCCGGTGTGCCCCCAAGGAAGATGATTTCGCCCATGACGGTAGAAAATATCGCACCAGAGCTGAGGAAGTATTCAAGAATGGAAAAGACTTATTTTGACGGTGCTGTGACTGGAAATGCTCCTCCCGCAGGGGAGTCAATAGTGGCGAACGAGATGGAAGGAGAGCTTGTAACTGCTGGACTTAAGGAAGCAGCTAAATGGCTTGACGTTGATTACCGTAATCCTGTTCTATCCCTCGATTTCGGCACCACACTCGCAGGTCGAATAACTGATGATGGATTACCTTATGCTCGTGTTATAGGCAACTTTTGCGGCTTAGCTGGTGCAATCCCTGATGCAATAGTATCAAAAGTTGTGAAGGTAGATTTCCCTTCTGTACTCGATCTACAAAAGAAAAAGAAGAAGGGAAAGGTAAGGAAGGAGATAGTGAAAGAATATGCAGAGAATATTTTCGGGCATGTACAGATAGAAAAGATAAAAAGTGGCACCAGAGTGGGCGGTGTCCCCGTGAATGTAGAAGCAGCGGAGAGAAGTGATGTTGTGTTAATCGGAGTGGATGCAGGGAATAACCTCTCTGATCTTCCTAAAATAGCTGATATCGGTGCAGAACTCGTAAGAGAGGAAGGAGAACAGTACATTATGCCAGTAATAGACGAGTTATCGGGGTGTATGGTGGAGGGAGCGGTAGGAATAGCAAAAGAGGAAGGTTTATATTTACCCGATACAAAAGTAGGAATAACAGGTAGAGCAGGGATAACGGGAAGAAAGCCCGAGATAATACTGGAAAAGCTGAGTGGATTATTTGGAAGGAACATGGATGCAGAAGTGATATTTGCGGATGACGCACTGGCAAGAGGTGCTGCGGTTCTTGGCAGGTGTATGCACCAGTTTGGAACGCCTGAAAACCCGATAGGAGGGGTTCAAGGTCATGGATGCGTGTATGGCAAGCGGGTAAAGAGGCAGAAAGGAGGGCTGTGAGGTTGAATGAGAGGGGGGAGGAGGGAAATACACGCTCAAAAAAAAAATGTCCACATGTGCCCAAAGCACTCTATGATAGTTTTACTCCACAAGCTCAAGTTTCGATACCCTGAAACCCGGTTTTTGATATGATTTTTTACATTCCATGCACTTATATCGGAGGAAAACTTTTTTTGTCGGCTTATCGCCACCGGGAACTTTAGAGAACTTACCGCTATTCCCGATTCCCGACCTGCGTTTCTTCTGTCTTACGATCCAGTGTAAGGAAGAAGCTCTTCCTTTTTTTACCTTTTCCACTTCGTGTATGGTATGCCGGTCACAAAAGGGGCAATAAATCCGTATACGTTTTGGCATCTTCATTTTTCTGTTTATGGCTCGCACCTACTCCTATTTATTTACTTATTATCTACTTTCTCCTTTTTAATCCTTACCGCAACCCCGCGCCTGCACAATATCTCTGCATTGGTTTTTGGTAACATAATAACATCTTCTTTTCCTACGTTATATATTTCTCCATCTATACCCATAAAAGTAGGTATATCTTCTAATATTCTAACGATATGCATTTCTTCTTTTTCATTCTGATTGCCGTTTTCTGCGGAATATGGCTGTTCAACCTGTTTAAAACGCTGCTCCACCGTTTCAGCATCGTCCTGCTGCTTTTGCTCTTCCCTTTCGTTTTCCCTTATACCTTCGCTTTTGATTGCGCCCTCATCCTCACTCGACAACAACGCAAACAATCTTTCTTTGCCTTGCGCCACATAGTTTTTCACGCCTTCAAATATCTTCGCTTCTTCCTCTAACATTTGCTTAGGCTGCGTTTCCATACCCGAACTGGCAAGTTTTACTATTTTCCCTATGCGTCTCTGAATTATATCCTCTGCTTTCATTCTTGCGTTTCGTATCTCGTCTTCCACGAGTTCGCTTCTCCCTCTCTCGCTCCCCGCTTCTGTTTTCTCATCCTCTAACTTCTTTAGATATTCTCTCACGTCCTCATGGAAGGTCTCAGGTAACATCTGCAGTGATGCCGTGTTTCTCTCCTTATGCAAAAGTTCCCAGAGCTTCTCTATGTCCATATACCCCCCCCCCTCTTTTTGCGTTGTAAATTATGAGTTACTTATCTTCCTAATAAGTTCTAAAAACGTTTCCACTTCCGCCTCAGTATTGTACAAATACACCGAACTCCTGACTGTTCCCTCTGCACCCAACCCGAGGTAGTTCATTAAAGGTATGCAGCAATGATGCCCTGACCGTACAGTTATGCTCGCTTCGGTGTCCAACCGCGACGCAACTTCGATTGGATTCACACCCTTTACATTGAAGGATACCACCCCTATCCTCTGCCCGCGCTCAAAAGCTTCGCTCCCGTAGCCATAAATCTCGACATTGTCCAGTTCCCGCAGCTCTTCAATGATTCTTTTTCCCTGTTTCTCCTCCCATGCTCTTACCTTTTCCATTCCAATCCCTTCCAAATACTCCACTGCTGCACTGAGCCCCATTGCTCCTGCTATGTTTGGCGTGCCGCTTTCAAATTTCTCATACGACTGTTTTAAGCGATAATCAGCAAACGAAACATCCTCCACTGCGCCTCCACCAACCGTCAGCGGTTCCATCTCGTCCATAAGTTCCTCTTTGATAACCAAACCGCCGATTCCCGTGGGTCCGAGCATCTTATGCCCTGAGAAGGCAAGGAAATCGCAGCCCATATCCCTGACGTCTATTTTCATATGAGGCACGGATTGCGCAGCATCAACAAGCAAAAGAGCATTGCTCTCCGCGCACAACTTCGATATTTCTTTTACTGGAAGAATTGAGCCCAATGCATTAGAGACGTGCGTTATCGCCACTATCTTCGTCTTTTTGTCTATCGCATCCACAAAATCCGATGTTTCCAGAGCACATTGGGTTTTCGCCTCGCCCTCCGAAATCGCATTGGGTTTTACCACTTCCAGATCTATTCCTAACGTCTTTTTCGCACGTATCCATGGCAGGAGATTGGAATGGTGTTCCCATAAGCTGACCACCACTTTATCTTCCTTCTTCAGCCCAATTCCTGAAGCCACCGTGTTTATCCCTTCGGTTGTGTTCTTTGTAAAAATGAGTTCGTTTGATGTGGTTCCAATGAATTTCGCTACGGTTTTGTGTGCGTCTTCATATTTCTGCGAAGCTATCTGTGTTAGTTTATACACGCCACGACCTACATTCGCATTATAATTCCTGTAATAATCCAGAACGGCATCCAAAACGGGCTCAGGCGTCAAACTCGTTGCTGCACTGTCCATATATATTATCCCGCTATCCAAAATCGGGAAGTCTTCTCTTATCTCTTTGATGTTCATGTTCATTTTGCCGTTTCAAAAATAAAAGAGTCCCAGAACTATAAATCTTTTGGTACAGATATTTGTATAGCAAAAGTAAAAAACCACGACATTACACGAGATTACACAACACTTTTTCTTTTTCACAAAACACTTTCTTTTAGAAAAAGAACCTGTGTAATCTTGTGGTTATGCATAGCTGAAAATGGGAAAAGACAGACACGTTTTTGAAACCATGGGGAAAACGAGGGTGGTAGTAGAAAACGGTAAAGTTGTTGGGGTTGGCAAACCCCTGCTCAAATATTGCCCGTTGTGGGCTAAAATACGAGGAATAAAGGAACTGAACGAGAAAGTGATAAAAGAGAATGTTGAATTTCGGATACAGGATTTCGGGATGTGCACGGTAGATAGAGAAGTAGAGGCAGAGGTTTTCGTCGGTTTTGGCGCTTCGGAGACATTTATGACCGCACTTCACAGTGGTTTGCTCGATGCCACCGTAACGGTTTGCGAAGGCGCTGGCACAGTAGTCACTTCTAATCCTGCACTGGTGCAGGGAATAGGGGCGAGGCTGAGCGGTGTAATTGAGACCACACCTGTTGAAGGAATAATAAAGAAAATAAGGGATAGAGGTGGGGAAATGCTTGACCCGCCAAGGATAGACCAGGCGGCTGGGTTGCGGCTAGCACTTGAGCTTGGATACGAAAGAGTGGGTGTCACCGTGTCCACAGCGGCAGACGCCGAAAAATGTAGAGCTATTAGCAAGCACGCAGTAATATTTGGTGTCCATCTCACGGGCATCTCCAAAACAGAGGCTGAGGAGTTCTGCGAAATCACCGACTTGATTACTGCTTGTGCCTCGCCGCACATAAGAGAACGGGCAAAAGAAAAAGCTCGTTTACAGGCTGGCACTGCAATACCGATATTCGCACTCACACCTCAGGGTAAGGAATTGCTCTTGGAACGTGCTAAAGAAGTCAAAGATACTTTGTTGTTGAATACCATGCGATTACCGGTGCTCCCGGAAGAGAAGCTGCCTGAACCTCTGGTGTAGACTCTGTGGCGCAGTTACTCAAAAACCTGTGGACTCAGAAAGGTTTGTTTTGATTTTTGAACATTTGAATTTTGGATTTGTTTAGATTTTGGTGCTTGAGATTTGATTTTTTTTTTCTTATTGGCTGTACTCCGTCGGGTCATCCACACCCGCTTCTTTGAACCCTCTTCGCCGATGTAGGCACGACTCACAAACACTGCAATGTTTATCGTCACCCAGATAACATGAATAAGTCAAGTGTAAGGGTGCTTTGACCTCCACACCTTTTTTTATTATCTCGGGTTTCAATAAATCAACTAAAGGCGCTTTTACCGTTGGCGGCTGCGAGAAAGAAGCAACTGCTTTTTCTAGCACCACATTATATCGCTCGACAAATTCCTTCTCGTTGTCGGGATATGACCTCGCCTCTTCGGCATTGAAGCCCACGAAAATGGCATCTGCGGAAATGACTTCTGCGTAGGCGCTTGCAGTCGCTAAGAGGATTAAATTTCGGCAGGGCACCCACGTAGACGGCGTCTCTTTTTCTTTATCTAAATTCACTTCTTCGCCTACCGGGACTTTTCTCGTAATA
>QBUL01000133.1 GCA_013180605.1 Candidatus Methanophagaceae archaeon GoMg1
TACTTCACTGCCAATTAGATTGAGACGGTCAACCATGCCGTTGATGTTGTCCTTTAGCTGCAGTATCTCTCCTTTTACATCCACCGTGATTTTTTGCGTGAGGTCGCCATCGGCAATTGCGGTGGATACCTTAGCAATATCTCTCATCTGATCTGTCACGTTTGCCGCCAGCGTGTTCACATTATCAGTCAGCTCCTTCCAGGCACCGACAACACCCGGCACTTCTCCCTGCGCACCAAGTTTCCCTTCTACTCCTACTTCCCTTGTTACCCTTGATACTTCACCGCCAATTAGATTGAGACAGTCAACTGTTTTATTGACGGTGTCAGACATTACTCTGAAGTCGCCTGCTACGGGTATTGCAAACTTCTCTGTCAAATTGCCCCTGGAGATGTTGTCAAGTATTCTCCCCATTTCAAGCGTGAATTCTGCGATAGCACCAATTAAACCATTTAAGGTGTCAACACACTCTTTCCAACTGCCTGCAACACCTGGTACGGATGCGCGTTCGGTTAGTTTGCCGTCAGTGCCTGCAACCTTTGCCACCCGGTGCATCTCTGCTGTAACTCCCCCAACCATCTCCGCCATTTTGTTGTATGAGTCTGCCAGTTCGCCGTATATATCGTATTTCTCTTTTGGCAGCCTTATTGTTAAGTCACCGCCCTTAAAAGCTTCCATTGCCTCTAACAAACGTCTCAACTGCCTTTCTCTATACTCCTCTTCTGTTTCTCCTTTTCTAACATTTTCCCCCTCTACCAGTCCACCCCCTCTCACCTCTTTCTCCTTCTCCTTTCCTTCCACTTCTATATCCTCAAACAATGCCTTCCTACCCGGTTTCCTTATCTTATTCTTTTCCATATTTATATCACCTCCTCGGCGATTTTTTTATACGCAACGCCTGCTTTACACTTCGGCTTGTAATGCGATATTGGCACGCCTTTCAACTGCGCCTCATAAACCTCAACCCCGAAAGGCACGGTATAGACAGAATCAAAAAACCCTTTCATGCCCTTTCTGATTTCCTTTACAGGGTCCCTTTTCCCCACAATCCTGGAAAACAACGACGCCTTGTTGCATCTTGTGAGAATAGCAAGCCGTGGATTTATTTTGATGCCGCTGCTTTCGTTAATGTCATCAAAAGTCGTGCTCAGTGTCTCAATCCCTTCTAACGCAAAAACGCTGGGGTCAAGCGTGACAATTGTGTAATCTGCTGCTACAACACCATTAATAATAAAAAGACCGGGACCTGGTGGCGTGTCTATCATTATGTAGTCATAGTATTTTCTTATGCCCTCTATGCTACGTTTAAGGACGGATATTCTGCTGCTTGTCCTGTACAAGTGTGATTCAGCGCCAACAAGGTCAAGAGTGGAAGGAGCAAGATGGATGTTTTCTATCTCCGTTTCTAAGACAACATCTTCAATTTTCACATCTCCAACCATCACATCATACATTGATTCCCTTATGCTATTTTTGTCAATGCCAAGTGCGGAAGTTGCATTTGCCTGCGGGTCCAAGTCAATAACAAGCACTTTTTTACCCCATAATGCAAGGTATCCGGAGATGTTTATGCAAGAAGTTGTCTTGCCTGTCCCGCCTTTGTGATGCGCAAACGCTATATTTATGCTTGCCATTACTATATATCTTCTTTTGTCGTAGATGTATTTAATAATTGGGAAATATTAACCACGAGTTATGACAAAACGAAAGAAAGAAGGAGAAGAAGAAGAAGAAAAAGATACAATTTATCTCGTTCCACACACGCATTATGATGCTATCTGGGTATTCACGAAGGAGGATTATTTTTACATCAACATGGTGGCTATTCTGAAGGAGGTGGCAGAGCTTGTTGAGAAGACCGATTACAAGTTCCTGATAGAGCAGACGTTTCTACTGGAGGAGCTGGAGAAGAGGTATCCGGAAGTATTCAGAAAGATTGCGACGAGCATACAGAGAGGTAAGATAGAGATTGCAGACGGGGAATACCTGATGGCAGATGCAATGATCCCGGAGGGAGAAACGTTGATACGAGAAATTCTGCTTGGTAAAAGATACGTGAAGGAGAAATTCGGGGTTGACGTCCCGGTAATGTGGCAGGCAGACAGCTTTGGGTTGAATGCCCAGCTACCGCAGATATATAAAAAATCCGGATACCGCTATGTCGCTTTCAGAAGGGGAGCAACGAAGCGAAAGCCTTCGGAATTCCTCTGGGAAGCCCTGGATGGGACGCGGATTTTAGCTCACTGGATGCCTTTAGGATACCGTGCAGGATTAGACTTGACAAAGCTGGACGAGAGCTATGAGAAACTCAAGGACCTGGCGGTGACCTCACTCATCTTGATGCCTTCCGGGAGTGGAGTAACGGTACCACAGCCAGAGACATTAGAAGCGGTGCGCACGTGGAATGACGAGCAAGGGAAAGTAGCGGAGATGAAGATAGCCACGCCGCATGAATTCTTTGAGGCACTGGAGAAGGAAATAGAAGACCGGAATATTAAGATGGACGTGCGGAAGGGCGAGATGTATTCGGGTAAGTACTCAGAAGTATTTCCAAATTGCTGTTCGAGCAGAATGTGGATAAAGCAGGAGCTTTGCATGTATGAGGCCTGGCTGGCGTGTTTCGAGCGATGGAGCGTGGTAAACTATCTCTTGAATGACCTCTACCCCTCCGAGGGTATGAGAAATGCATGGCGAAAAATTTTGTATATCGCATTTCATGATGTGACCCCGGGAACCGGTATGGACGAGGGTTACGAGGAGGTGAGGCACTTTCATGACTTTTTCAATACTGAAATGGCCGCCCGCTGCCTTTGCACACATAATCAAGTAATCGATACGGAAGCAGAGGCAAAGGTCGAATCTCAAATCCATACGAAGGCATCAGCAGCGATGCAGAGCTACGACTATGGCTATGGGGACATAGTAGTATTTAACTCGCTGTCGTGGGAAGTGAAGAACTGGGTAGAGATGAATTTGCATTTTGACAAGGGTAAACTGGTAGCGATTAACGGATTAAAAAGTGGAGACGAGGAAATAGAAATAGAAGTCATAAAATTCACGCGGTATGACGATGATTCGTTGCGATTTGCCCGCATAGGGTTCGTTCCTACGGTTCCAGCAATGGGGTACAAGGTGTATAAAATCCTTGAGCGTGAGCCGAGACGGTATGCTTATGAGCCTAATTTTATCATGATTCGGGGCAACACCATAGAAAACTGCTTCTTTGGGGTTACGGTGGACCCAGCCACCGGATTGATTGATGTGTCAATAGGGAAGAGAGGAGCGGAGCAAGAGAAGATTTGCACGGCGAATGAGCTTGTGCTGGAGGAAGAAACCGGCGACCTCTACTATCACCGACAAACGCTGGGTATCCCGTTGAAGACAGAAAAGGGAGAAGGAGTGAAATACGGCTCATTCAGGTTAGAGAACTTCTTTATAGATAAAAGTACCCTGAGACGCGTTATCAATGTCGAAACCAATTATTTTTCCCTTCGATGGCCATACCGGCTGACGGAGAAACTGGAGCCACTTATATGGCGGCATAAATTCCTCGAATGTTCAAAGAAAATAGTGGTTTATAAAGACATTCCGAGAATAGATTTCATCACGACCGTGATGGACAAGCATCCGAGGGCACGGCTCAGGGTCAGGTTCTCGACGGACATGAAATCCCTGACTTACACCTGTGGGACTCAATTTGGCGCTGTTTCTCGACCGACCGACCAGTGGCACTATAAGCCAAAAGAGGAGTGGGTGGAGGAACCCTGCGGTGTATTCCCCTCGCTGAAATGGCTTGATTATTCCGATGGAACGAAGGGCTTGACCGTGATTCACCAGGGAATACCCGAGAATGAGGTAAGAGATGGGGACGTCTACTTAACACTGCTCAGAAGCGTTTTAATGCTGTCCTCCGATGGCGGAGCGGGTCCTGCAATTCCGGTTCCTGATGCGCAGGAGTTGAAAAGATACACGTTCAAATATTCCATTTACCCGCATAAAGGCGATTGGCGTGAAGCTTCATCTTACAAGCACGCCCTTGAGTTCAACTATCTTCTTGATGCAATACAGTTGCGAAATGATAGGAAGTACCCGCTGAGGAAATCATTTTTGAAAATAGAGCCGGAGAATGTCATTTTATCTGCGTTGAAAAAGGCAGAGGAGGGGAATGGAGTGATTATAAGATTTTACGAAACGAATGGAGAAGAAACGGATGCTGAAATAACACTGTTTAGAGTGCCAAAATCGGTCAGGGCGGTGAACATGTTAGAAAAAGAGGTAGAGGATGAAGAAGTGAAAAAAGAGTTGAAAATAGAGGGGGAACGGATAGAACTGACGGTGAAACCTTTTGAGATAGTTACTTTGAAGGTGATGTTTTAATTGACATTGTCAGATTAACCGCAGAGTTCACGGAGAACGCAGAGGATAACGGGTTAGCGGTTTAGCGGTTTGGAGGTTTAGCGGGCTAGAACAGCTACTAACACCTAACACCTGAGACACATAATTCCCTCTGCGAACTCAGCGTTCTCGGCGGTGAATTTTAAATGTGACAAAGTCAAGTTAAGACATGGATTTACACAGATTTTTTCTTTTGGTGGGTTGGATGAGCTATTTTTAATGACATTAATCTTTTCATCTGTGTTAATCTGCGTTAATCTGTGTCTACAATTTTATTTAAGTTTTTTCACCACCTCAATATCACCCCACAAAAGTACTCGCCCTCGGCATCTCCTGCTTCATTCCTTTCCTTTCCCTTACTTCCATTATCTTCACGCCGAACAGATTTTGCGGTATGGGTTTGAAACCCGCGAACTCCGTGCTCCACAACGCTCTACCTTCAGTTGCAGACCTGATGTCGCCAGCAAAGCCAAGCATTTCTGCCACTGGCGCTTCGCACTGCAATGAAACCATATCGCCCTCGGTTTTCATGTCCACTATCTGCCCTCTTCTGCCCTGTATCTCGCGTGTCACGTTGCCAAGCAAATTCTGTGGTATACTTATAAAGACCCCTTGCACCGGTTCAAGGAAGGTAGCCTCCGCAAGCAGAATAGCACCAAATATAGCGCTTCGTACCGCAGGGATTACCTGTGCAGGTCCCCTGTGTATCGAATCCTCATGCAGCTTCACGTCCATCAGTTTTACTTTTATGCCCCTGCACTTCTCCTTTGCCAGCGGTCCCTTAAGCATCACTTCCTCAAAACCTTCCTGGATCAACTCCATCGTCTCTCGCAGATACTGAACCCCTTTTGTCATGTCCACCAGCACGTTCCCTTCAATGATATTAAGGACTTTCTTTGCTTCCGCTTTGTCCATTCCCGCTTCTACCAGCTTATCGCGCATCACAACCTTGTTTTTGCCCACGGTTATCCCTTCGCTCTGTATCTTGTCCACTACTTCCGCACCCAGCGGTTCGACTTCAAAATAAAACTTGTTGTGCCTGTTTGGTGATTTACCTTCCACAGGACCCGCATGCCCTTCTACCGTCTCACGATAGACGACAAGGGGCGGCGAAGCGATGATAGGAATGCTCTCATCATGCTCTATCCGATGCGTGATTATTTCAAGATGCAATTCGCCCATTCCAGAGACCAGATGTTCTCCCGTTTCCTCGTTTATCTCCACGCGAATCATCGGGTCCTCCTTCGCCAGCTTCCTGATCATCTCTACCAATCGAGGCAAATCCTTCGTACTCTTCGCTTCCACCGCGACCGTGACAACAGGCTCACTGTAATGCTTCATACTTTCAAATGGAACTATCTCTGAGGTCGAAAGCGTAGAACCCACTACCGCATCTTTCAGACCCACGAGCGCAACTATGTTACCCGCAGGTATCTTGTCCACTTCTACACGCTCCTGACCCTCAAATATCCCTACCTGCTGTATTCTGTTCTTTTTATACAAGCCCGATATGAGCACTTCCGTGCCTTTTTCCACGGTTCCACTGAAAAGTCTCCCGGTAGCCACTTCTCCTGCATGGGGGTCCACGGAGATGCTGGTTACCATAAAAGCGACGTCACCCGACCGATCACAGCTTGCCATGCTTTTTCCTATCCCGCTCTCGGCATCTCCCTGCCATACCACGGGAACTCGATACTTTTGTGCCTCCATGGGATTTGGCAGATGCTCGGTTATCATATCAAGAACTGCTTCATACGCGGGGCATTTCAACGCTAATTCCTTCATGTTCCCCTGCTTGCAGTAATCGAATACATCTTTAAAGCTAATCCCCGTCTTCTTCATGGTCGGAACGCTAATAGCCCAGTTATACAACGCGGAGCCAAAAGCGACATTGCCCTTTACCGCATCGAGCTTCCAGTCCTCGTATTTGTCCTTTTTCATTCCCTGCATCAGTTTATTTACCTTGTCTATTATCTTACTGAGCTGGATTTGCATCTGCTGCGCATCCACTTTCAGCTCGTTTATCATCCGGTCAACTTTGTTAATGTAAAGAACGGGTTTCACGTTCTCTTTCATCGCCTGCCTCAGCACGGTCTCGGTCTGCGGCATCGCGCCCTCCACGGCATCAACGACAACCACAGCGCCATCAACCGCTCTCAGCGCCCTCGTCACATCGCCGCCAAAATCCACGTGCCCTGGCGTATCAATAAGATTTATGAGATGCTCTTCTCCTTTGTAATCATAAACCATAGACGCATTCGCAGCAAATATCGTTATCCCCCTTTCCTGTTCCAGATGGTAAAAATCCGTGAACAGTTGCTCGCCTGCTAATTCTTTCGATATTATCCCCGCACCGGCAAGCAGGTTGTCCGTCAACGTTGTCTTTCCGTGGTCTATATGAGCGATAATGCCGATGTTTCTTATTCGCTCCGTCTTGTCCATCAATACCATTACCTTTTCCGCAGCCTTTTTTCCTCTTGTTGCCATTTTCGTAGCTCCTTCTCTTACTCTTTCTTGTTGTATATAAAGTATAGCTTCTTTCTATTTAAGACACAGATTTACACTGATTTACGCAACACTTTTTCTTTTTCAAAAAAAAGAAAACCTGTGCTAAAAGAAAAATAGATTTCTTTGGTAAAGCTTTCTTTTTGAAAGAAAGGTTTGTGTTAATCTGCGTTAATCTGTGTCTATAATTTATTTTCTGTTTTCTTGTTTTGTATTTGTATATAAAATATAACTTCCTTCTATTTATTTTCTATTTTCTGGTAAACGCGAGAAGCACAACCAAGTGCAGCGGCGAATGCCGCTACGATACACGTACTGAGCAAAATCGAGGGAATCGCGCCGAGAAACGCTCTTACGGCTTTTTTGCCCATACCTCAAGCATAATTTTATTGCATTTAAATTATCGTTCTCTAATCCTATCCGCAATCGTCCTTATCTCATTTGATATCTCATTCAAACTCGCCCTTATCCGTATCAAGTCTCTTGCAACACTCCTCTTCTCATCATCCTCACTCCTTGCAAACCTCGTTGATATCGCATTGATTGAACTCGATTTCTCCTCTATTTTCCCCGATGTTTCATCCAGCTCCGATGAAATCTGACTCACATCCACCCCTTTACCCCCTCCTCTCGAAACATATACATATACGAATGCCGAACCCAGTATCAATCCCAATATTACCGCCAGGAGGATATAAAGTGTGAGAGGAGGCGGCTCAGCCGCGACAGATAATTTCTTATAATGTTCCGATAGCTCTGATGCCCAACCTGGATGACCTTCTTCATATAACTTTCGTATATCCTCTTCCAAATCGGTTCCACCTATCTTACCTCTTGCCTCTTCCAAATTTTTATCTATCTTGTCCTCCGCATCTTGAATCTCTTTATTCGTCGAGAAGAACTTCATTGACGGTTCCAATTTTTGTATAATTCTTTCTAATGTCCTCCCATCCTTCGACATCCCAACAGTTAGTTCGACATACACTTCACCCTCGCCAATTCCATATATGTCGTATGCTTCGAACCCCGGCTCTTTTACTTTTCTTATTGGTTTTGGGACATCGCCAGACAATATTACCGTTGGAACCATACGCTCATGCTCTCCCTTCCCCTTCCAGACAATCCAATTTGCAGAATGAGAGAAATTATCACCAAACTTCCATTCAGGATTTTCCATGTTCGTCCTCAATTCTAAGACATAATCATCTAAAATGGGATTCCCGGTCTTGCTCACATATATGTGGAATTCCAACCTATCACCTTCAAATTGTTTGCTATCTAAAAACTCCACGTATCTTAGCTTACTTCCGGTCTCCAAATTGAGGACATACGAGTTCTCCTCATCAAGCCTCAGTACATCCTGAACTGCTGCAAATCCAATCCCCACGGATAAAACTAAAAGTGTGAGTGCCAAAACAGCAAGTGAAACATAAAATACGCGTTTCATTCTCCTTCTTCTCCCCTTCCCATATTTAGTGACAAATCAGGCAGCTCTACACCCTTCATCTTCCCTTTCCTCTCTTCACCACCTTTAGTTTCAGCTTTTGATTCCCCGGATTCCATTATCTTTTTCAGTTCCTTTAGCGAGGACAACATCATTGCGAGTGGACCGCCCATCTCTTTTATCCCCTTTGCCGCTTTCATGCTATCCTCTCTTATCTTCGAAATCTCGGACTCAGCCTTCGTTATATGCCTTATCACGCTTGAGGTAGTCTCGTCAGAAGGTATCTTGCCGAGGAAACCCATCGCTTTTTCAATGACCGATTTTATATCGTCACTGAACCTGTTCGACAGGTCTTCAATCCGGTCAAGCAATATCTCCATATTTCTTGAGGAGTCGTCTATCATTCTCAGCATTTTCTCTGCTTTATCTCCAGCGGGTGCCCCTTCCATTCCTTTTAATTTAAATATCAATTCATCAAGCTCGTTTTTCAATAGCGTAAATCCTCTTTCCGCTTCTTTAGTCCATCGCTTCACCTTTTCCATGCCTTTACTCGCGTTTTCAAGTCCGTGAACCAGCATCGTAAGATTTGCTATTGAGTAGCCCTCCGGCTCAGGGACACGCACATTTTTTATATCCTCTGCCATATCCAGGCCAGTTAGCAAATCATCGAACATCTTCAGGCACTGTGCAAGCACGATAGGAACGTTGTTCCAGATTGCTTCGGGCTCTATTATCTCGTAATCCCGCCAGTAATTCGTTACCATATCCCTGTTTTTTTCCTCCGCACCCGGTGTGTATGGTATCCCAGTGATCATGGAGAATGGTCTTGGGGTCCCGTAGAAAAGAGAGTGGTGCCGCGGCAGTTTGGAGAAATCGCTCGCGCTATATGCTTTCTCAAGCCATTCTAATTCACGCAGTCGCGGCGGAAGACCGGGACCAGGCGCCCATGGTTGAACCCCAATCATAAGCGTGTACATGGCAAAGCTGTGCGCACGTGCTGGCGTATCCAGTTTCAGAACGTCCGCATCCTTTGTAAATCTTTCTGTCACCATGCTCTTAAATGCGCCGCCGCCGAGCCTCGCATCATCAAAATTGTCCGCCCTTGTGCTCAAAACCGCGATGAAGTGCCCGAACTTCTCCTCCTCGTTCACCACATTCCCCTGCGCATCCAACGACAGGAATCCGTAATCATGAAGGATGTCTATATATTTTGATGTCATGGCATTCCCTATTGAATGCCGGTAGTTTACCATCGGATTGAATATGACGTCACCCTCATTAATCGGTGAATGCGTCCACCTGAAGTACTCTTCTTCGCGGTCGAGCTTTTTCATAATCTCGAAAAAGGAGAGATTTTTCAGGTCTTCTCTGCCCTTCTTCAAGCTCCTTATCTCCTCTTCCGATAGCTCTATCTGATGGTAACTCCTTGTGTTCAGCGGCGAAGTTACCTCCCGGAAGAGCTTGTTCTTAAGCGCCTCAAGACGTTCTAAATTCCGCTCTGCCAGTCTCTTCTCCTCCTCTGTGTCGCTTGCCCTTATCTCAAGGTCGAACACCTCCTCCTTCAAGCCCGATAATTTCTTCCTCGCTCTATCCAGTTTCGCTTTTGCATCCGCAATTGCAGCCGCATTCACGTGAGAAAACATTCCCGCCGCCGATTCGTAACTATTTATCTCTCGCTGAACGTCCTTTATCCTGCCCTCGAACCTTTCCAATTCTCCCCTTTGTGAGTCTATTTTCCCCCTTATATCCGATATTTTTGCCTCTATCTCTACCAATCTTTGTCTAACCACGGGTATCTCATCCTCAATGTCATAATACAAAAACAATTTCTCAGTAGGGAATACGCATTCGTAGTAACCAAGGGAATCAAACCTGTTTTCGTAACCCCTTGCTCTGTTCTGAAGGTCATTGAGGTCAAGCCACTTGCCTTTCGTTTCGACCGTTCCACCCGGCAGGAATCCAAGGTCGAGAAGGAACCTTGGTATCGCCCTTTCCAGTTCTTCATCCCGGTTCTGCCCTTGAAGGTCCCTACCTAAAAGGAAGAATAATTTGAATGGATTAGAATAATTCTTGTCATCTATTATGATGTCCTCAGTATGGGACATAAGAAAATGAAGTTCTTTCATCGCACCGAGGGCATTACCCGTCGGAAGCACAGATTCCTTGCTCGATGGAAGAATACCAATTCCAAACATCACAGGCTCAGACCCAAACTGTTTTGATATCCAATCGCGTATGTCTATTGCAACGTCGAGCAGCATACTCGACCCCGTTCCCCCGCCGAATGCGCACACCATCAGAATGAAGAAGTCCTTACCACCCGTTCGGTTCCTCAATTCCGATGCCGCTGAACCTATCGCGCTGAATATTCTCTCCCGATGCACATTATACATCGCCCTTCCATATATCCGATGCTGTCCACATCCCGCACCGGCAGCCGAAAGATAAGGGTCAGGAAGCCATCTATTGGTGTTCTTCATCAAAATCGTATCCGGTCTGTTGAGAATTATCTTCTTCCGCTCTTCTACTTCGCTGCATGCGTTCGCAGATGCCTGGTCAGTATCTATAATCAAAAACTCCTCATTCTTCGGCGCTTTCCCTGCTTTGAACTTCAGCATTCGCAATATATTATTTACGATGGTGCCTCCCTGCCCACCAATTCCAATGACAATCCTGTTTACCGTATCTTCTCCCTTTTCCATCTATTCAGTATCATACCCCCTTCTCTTTCGATTCGTAATCTTCTACCTTTGTTTTAATAGCGCTCATCTCGTCATCGAAATGCTCTATTTCCATCTCGCTCCCTCTTATATCGCTTTCAATCCCCGCAACCGTGCTATCTATGCTCTTTGCTGCGGAACTAAGTCTTCTTGCTTCTTTCTCTCCCTTAAACCACACCACGACACTAAATAATCCAAATATAACTCCTACTGCTAATATAACATATATCACAGCATGAGAAGCAGAGCTTGATAAAGAAGAAAGAATCGTATCCCGGTATTCATTTAACGCAAAGGAGATAACGGCGAATATTACACCGATAACTGGCATAAGAAGAAGCATCTTGTCCACCTTTAACTTTGTCAACATCACCACTACCTCTATAATTAGCAATATGACAATAATCAGTATTCCTATACTTTGGGGTTCCATATCTGATACCTCTTTCCTTTTAATGTTTATTTCTATTAGTTATTTAATTACGTTTCAGAGTATTTAAATGAGTTATTATATAAAGTTATCTTCTGTCATTGATTTAACCTTTTCCATGAACTCTTTAAAAGTTATCTCTTTTGTTAGCTCAGTGCTTTTCTTCCCTTTTCCGTGAAAATGTGGTATTCGCTCCTCAAGGTGATACACATAGTTTTTACCATATTTTATCTTTAGGGCTTTTATATCTGGTGCATTATCAAAACCAATTACCACCAAATCATTATTTATCAAATAATAAGCGTATTTTCGTTTAGTTTCATCAAGGACCTCCGTAATCCTGACTTTAAAATTCCTAAAATTTCCGCTTATTTTTAGAAGTGCCCTCTTAACTGAATAGTCCTGTTCGATTTCTACATCTTCAAGAACCGCCTTTGCATCCTCTATGATTTCATTAAAATGTCTTCTAATCTCCTTTTCCATTCTTCCAATTCTTTCTCCCAGTATTCCCACTCCGTCATATCCTCTTCCCAATTCGGACTTATCTTTTCAACTACTTTTAGTTCCTCCTCATTTGATATTGTCCTGATAAATTCCGCATAATTACAATCGTATTTCTTCTCGAATTCCTCGATTTTTCGCTTTGATTTTTCAATCCTTTCCACGCATTTATCTATTAAATACTTCCGTAGTGCATCCTCAACGATAGTGTCTGCACTACCTAAAGTCTTTAAAATTTCCAAATAGCCTTTTTTGATGGTGATTGTTGCCATTTTTCTTTCTTCTTGATTTTATTCTAACCTGATAGCAGGTATCCAGTCATAATAAACCTTCCCATTAGCGTCAATGAATTTATCGCAAGTGATTGTTCCTGCTCCACTGGCTACTTCTAACTCATCAGTGTGATGAATCTGAGGATAAGAGCCCGTTACGATGGTATAGTTGTAAGTTTTGTTTTTCACAAGCATGAAAGATTGATTAAAGGGGATATTGTGCCAATCTCCTTTATAACCCTCCCATGGTAGTGTTTCGACACTCAAAGAATCGTTATAAATTTTAGCATATTCGGTGTGCCCGCCTGTTCCTTCACAGGGATAAGTGTAAAGTTTGGATACCCCGATTGTTTGATTTGGTGTAATTGTGCCGTTATGCGTGCCGAAGATACTTGGATATGGTTTTTCGCTCGGTCCTGTGTCAAAAATATTTTCTGCTGGCGCAAAGTAATTCTCCCAAGGCTCCAGCAACGGATAAGTGCCGTTGTCTGAATTTATACTGTAAGGTATATCCCAAATACCACACTCATCCATCTTTTCAGCATCGGGATACCTTTCTTTGTAATCATTCCAGTAGTTGCCAAGGTAGTTTGTGTATTGACTGCCGTTGTAGGTGTAGGTTATTTTTGAGGTGGAGTTCCAGATGTTGGTTGAATCGGAAGAATGCACATTATCCGTGTTGTTTATGAAATTATTGAGGCGAATTTTGTTATTATTTGATTCATAGAGGGCGAGACCTGCATAGTTATTTGAACAATTGTTGTTTGATATGCTATTATTGTTAGAATTAGAGATGTAGATGCCAACCCTGTTATAGAAGACATACCAATTGTTTGAGCAGTTGTTATTTTTTATGATGTTATTATTTGAATACCCGAGGTCGATGCTAAAATAGTTGTTTGAGGAACAGTCGTTGTTTTTTATGATGTTGTCGTTTGAATACCTTAAGCAGATGCCATACCAGTTGTTTGAGCAGTTGTTGCTGGTTATGCTGTTGTTGTTTGAATACCAAAGCTCGATAGCATCATCGTTGTTTGAACAGTTGTTATTCGATATATTGCTGTAACCTGCAGAGTAAAGATATATTCCCGCAGTCCCGTGATCAGTTGCCCCTTCCACTGTGAACCCACTTATGTTCACGTAATCAACAGTCACTTCAAACACATGGTCAGAAGAATTTGCTGCCAGAACAATCGTATCATCATGATTTCCAGAAGTTGATTTAATCGTTAAAGATTTGTAAACATTCACATTCTCATTGTAAATCCCAGCATCCACGGTAATCGTATGCCCATCTTTTGTATCAGAATCGTCTATCGCATCCTGAATCGTTGAGAAGTTCTCCCCGGTGTTTAGGTTGTGGATAGGCAGAATTAGATGCTTTAGCCAACCATTTTGATTCTGGAATGGATAATGATCTACGTTGTCCCCTTCTTGGATATAATATGGCTGCGAGTCATCACTTGGATTTCCCTCACAAATGTGATCACTCCAATAGTTTCCACCATCTATTGTGCCATTATCCCAGAAATTGGCATCTTTATCAGAAGCTTGAATTGCATTATTTATGAAATTGTTGTGATAGATTTTGTTGTCGATTGCGTGAATTATTTTGTAATAAGGATCGACGCAAACCCAAATCTGTATTTCAATCCCATGGTGATTGTTTGAGATATTATTTCCAAATATCCTATTATAACATGAACCGGCTAAGGTTATACCATTATCATTTGAGAATATTGTGTTTTCAATTATACTGTTATTATGACTTCTGTCTAATTCAATACCTATCTCATTCGAGTTTATTAGATTGGAAGTTATATTAGTATTGTTGCAATAATTTAACCTAATTCCCTTCCTATTATGGATTATGTTGTTGTGAGTTATATTACTATGAGAATTTTTATTAATTGTAACCTGCATTGCGGATATGCCACAGCTATTATTTCTAATAGTATTATTAACTATGTTTGTATGATTTAATCCAAAACCATAGTCAATGCCACAATCGCGATTAAAGCTTATGTTATTATTACTTATCATATCAAAGAAAAAATCGCCAAATATACCATCTTCAGAATTATTTGAGATTCTATTATCACTAATTGTGTTGTTACTGCCACTCTCTTTACAGACGCCAAAATTATTGTTCGAGCATACGATATTGCTTATTACTATGCTATCACTTGCATTTTCCAGAGTAATGCCATTCTGATTGTTGTTTGACACATTATTACCAATAAAAGTGTTATTGTTCGCGAGAAATACCCATATACCACCCCCCCATATGCTTTTATTGGGGAACATGCTTTTGTCCACATCGTAGTTGTCAAAAACACTGTTATTTGCCAAAGTGTTATTGTCCGAGAACATCATGCTTATCCCATAATCGAAATTATTGCGTATGCTGTTGTTTATTAAACTATTGTTGCTTGAGTGTATAGAAATGCCAAAGTAGTTATCATATACAACATTATCTTTGATTATAGTATTATCTGAGGAGATGTATATTCCAGAATAACGAATACCAATTACAAATGTTATAACAGAAGTAATTTTGAATCCATACAACATGCAGTTATCAGCCCCTTCTTGAATATCTATTGCGGGTCCAGAGCCGCCCCCGATAATAAGGGGCATTCCAATACCTGTGAGATTAAGTCGCTTATCTATATCTATATTCTCGTAATAAGTTCCATTGTAAACAATAATCGTATCTCCCGGCAAAGCTATGTTCACTGCATCCTGTATCCTTATGAAATCCGCTCCGCCGCTGTCATCTACATACCAAGTCTTTGCCGATGCTGTTCCTATAAAACCCAGAAACAAAATCACTGCACATATAATCAATATTCCATATTTTTTATCCATTTTTATCATTTTTATCTCCCCTCCCTTTTTATCACCTTTGTTTTATTCCAATTTTATTGCAGTATCCAATCCTTATAAACTTTTCCATTTTTATGATTTTGGAACACAATTTGTGTTCCTCCCTTCTCATGGCTGATTTCAGCGGCTCTGTTGGTTTATATAGGACATTGGATGGCTTTCTCTTATTTTCTCTATCAGTCCTTCTTTTTTCATTTTTGTTTGTGTATTAATCCGTCTCAGATACATTCCCATTCATTTAGTTTCTCTTCTAATTCCTCAAAAACACTTTCTTCTCCAAATTCCCCTTCTATTGGGACAATCTCGTCTTTAATATATTCCAAATCATCTCTTATTTTCTTTGCATTCGGACTTACCAAAATTATCCCTATTTTTGCATTCCTTTTC
>QBUL01000132.1 GCA_013180605.1 Candidatus Methanophagaceae archaeon GoMg1
GTAAACAGCACAGAAGGGATTTTAACCCTCTGGCTGATTAGGCTACGAGGCACAGGCCACTCCGCAATGAAATTGCGGGAGTCTCCCCTGTTCTGCTTTTTCTCATCGCAGATATTCCTCCGTAAAAAACTCTCTAATTTTCTGTTTAATTTCTATTGATTTTCTTGGATTTAAGGGTATGTGAAGTCCATAAGAAGTCTGTTTCTGAGTTTCATGCACATTTATATAGTTTGGTTATACACTCATTATATACTATGTTTGGGGAAAAATCGGTATTAGTGGATTTTTTTTGGCGATACGCCCTTTATTAGGGTGATGGACTTTTTAATAGAGAATATTGGCTACGACTACACGGAAACAGAGATTGCGAAAGGGTCAGAGATCAATTGGAGCACTCTTTCTAAAATGCTGGATAGGATGGAGCGGTATAGGTTAATTGTAGTAAGAAAAGAAGGGGAAAAGTTATATCGAGTAAATGAGAAGAATAGCCTGGTAAAAGACTTGTTAAATCTGGAAATGGACTTGATTGATGAATATTCTGAATTGGAGATGGTTATTCCTGCCAAATGAAATAAAAGCAGCCTGCTCCAGCTCCTTCCCTTGCTTTTGTCTTTATCTCTTCTTTCTTCTCAATAACGTTTTAGGAAAAGGATACATATATTAATCCTCGCCATTAAGGATTCTGCGAGGTACATAATAAAAGGGGAAAAATGAAGAGCAGGGGAGTTTACATAGGAATTGGTTTTCATCTCGGCGTGGAAGCGGCAGAGATAGAGAAAGCGATTTGCAGGTTTTTAGAAGAATTGGGAATAGAACTAAGAGAAGTCAAAGGGTTATGCACAGTGGACTTCAGAAAAACAGAGCAGTTAGAAAAGGTTTCCTCGCTGCTCAAGAAGCCTCTGTTTTCCTTTTCACCCGATGAAATCAACAGTGTGGTGGACGTGCAGTCGAAAAGTGCAGCAATGGATGCGTTTAACATAAAGGGCGTTGCAGAACCCTGTGCTATCCTGTGTGCGAAGAGAAATAATAGCGGATACAAAACGGTGAAGAGGAAATCGTTTGATAGAAAAATAACCCTTGCGGTGGTGTCCTAAAACTTTTTTGTTGTATATAAGATATAGCTTCTACCTATTTAGGACGCAGATTTACGCAGATTTACGCAGAAAACTAACTATTTCCTCAAATTATCAAATGCCTTACGTTTAACTTTTGGTTTAGTGCCAAAATTAAATTAAAATCCTGATTATCCGCGTTCATCTGCGTCCGATTATAAAAAATTATTCTTTTTAACTTCGTAAAAACCTTTACTAAAAACATGTTATCGGTAGTGGGCATCGGACCGGGTTCTTTGGATTTGATGACAGAAAGGGCGAGAGCACGGATTTTACGTGCGGACGTCATTATGGGCAATGTACGGTACATCGAGCTGATAAAGGACGTTATTCCCGCGAGTGCAGAGGTGGTGATAGGCAGGATGGGAACCGAGGTAGAACGTGCAAAGAAAGCAGTCGAGCTGGGGCAGTATAAAGATGTCGTTCTTGTCTCGGGAGGCGATGCGGGCATCTATGGCATGGCGGGGCTGGCAATAGAGGTTGCTGCAGATTCAGACACCAAATTAGAAATAGTCCCCGGTATAACTGCAGCATCAGCATCCGCAGCATTACTCGGTGCACCCATATCAAATGATTTCGCAGTTGTCAGTTTGAGCGATTTGTTGGTACCCTGGAGTGAGATAGAGAGGAAACTGGAAGGATTAGCACAAATGGACATCGCGGTGGTCGTGTATAACCCCAAAAGCAAAAACAGAACGGTGCAATTAGAGAAGACATGCGGGATTTTTATGCAGTTCCGTGACAGAAAAACAATAGTTGGCATCGTGAGAAATGCAGAACGAGAAGGATGCGAAATCGAGATTACCCGTTTAGAAGACTTGCCTGCGTTCTATCGCCGTATAGATATGTCAACGACCATTATTATTGGCTGCTCGGGGACAAAAATTCTTGGTGGTCGAATGGTTACACGCAGAGGTTATGAGACGAAATACGATTATGAGACAGGAAACGGGAATGCTGACGATATAGCAGCGGGTTATGTAGAGGCGGGAAACAGGGTGTGGGAGAAGAGCAAGGCAATTGTACGTGATATTGTGTCAAAATACCCGGGTTCGTTAAGTGACATCGAAAAACGAGTGGCGGGACGCGTGGTTTTTGCCAATGCCGACCCCTCCTTTCTGGACTTGCTTGTATTTAATCACCATCCGGTTGAGACGGGGATACGGTGCATAAAAAAGGGTAAAACAATCATTACGGACATTGAAATGGTGAAAGCGGGCATCAGCAAAAAATACAGGAAAAATGTACAGTGTTTCGTGAATGCGCCAAATGCAATGGAGATAGCGAAAAGGGAAGGGCTCACGAGAACTGCTGCGGGAATCAGGCTCGCAAAGGAACTTATTCCGAGCAACGTCGTGGTTATTGGAAATGCACCTTCGGCATGTCAGGAGATTTGTGCGCTTGTCGAGGAAGGAGATGTAAAGCCCGCTCTTATCGTTGCTACTCCTGTGGGGTTTGTCAATGCAGCGGAGATGAAGGAGAAGATATTGTCTATGGATAATATACCTTGCATTGTGATAAGGGGTCCAAGGGGTGGAACTCCTTCGGCAGTGGCGATTATCAATGAGCTTGTGGAACTTGGCAACCGGTAAAATTTTTGCTTGCAAAAGTTTTTTCAAAAATCATGAAAATTGTAATTCACTGGACATGGTCTTCCATCGGACATATAGCGAGGCATGGGGTGAGGGCGAAGGAAGTAGAACAGGCACTAAAAGACAGAAATGTTTATTTATGGAGAGAAAGGCACATGAATGTCCCTTATCTTTACTGCATAGGTAACACCGGAGAAAGATACCTATTCATTGTTTTAAAGTATTCCAAACGTTATAATAGATATATTGTCAAGTCAGCAAGGGGTGCAGCGGAGAAGGAGAAAAAGTTATATAAGCGCAAAAAGTGAAAATAAAAATATGAAAAAGAGAGTACTTCCTCTGGTAGAAATGGATTCCGACGAAGTAGAATCAATTGATGACATTGCCTACGGGCTACATTATCGAGTAAAAGGAGGCTTCCAAGTGGAATCTAATCTGCTGGAACTCGCAGAAGAAATGGAACTTAATACAAAAGTCCAAATCATAGGGAAAGAGGCGGAAATACCCGTTGACGAATCCATATACGAGAAACTTAAAGGAAAGAGGATAAAAGTCGTGATGAAAGAATGAAGTAAAATCATGATTGACCCGGTATCAGGAACGGAATATTCAGAAGAAATCATAAAAAAAGCACTGAAAACGAATAATATCGGCTCAATTAATGCCTTAATCGGGCAGATAAAAAAGGGCAGAGTGGTTCTGCTCGAAGACGGCAAGATACTCAAGCGAGGATATACAACGGGGACGTGTGCCGCGGTGGCTTCAAAAGCTGCTGCTCTTCTGTTCGTGGGAAAAGAAGCGAAGAAGGTGGAGATTACAACCCCTGTTGGCGTAAAAGTCGAGATGAACATAGCGAGTTCGGATAAAGCCAATTGTACTGCCTGTGTTCGTGTAGATTCGGGCGATTACAAAGGTGATTCATTCACCGAAATGCTAATCTGTGCAAAGGCGAGGCGTTTTCCCGTTTTCTTCATAAGAGCAGGGAAGGGCATAGGAATAATAAAAAAAAACGGTCTCGGTAAAGTTGGTGCGCCAGACATATACCCGCACATTTTAACGAACATAGAAGCGAACGTGAAGGAAGTGCTGTCCGGTGGTGTAGAAATAGAGATTTTCGCGCCCGAAGGCGAGGAGATAGCGAAAAACACCGTTCTTCCATCGGTGGGAATAGAAGGAGGAATACCCATTTTCGGTGCTACTGGATTCATTGAACCTTATACCGATGGCGGTTATAAGCACGTTATTGACTTCCTCGTAAGCGATATAAAGGACGTTATCGGGGTAAGCACAGGTGCTATAAGTAAGAGATTCGCCATTGAAAAGCTCGATTTCCCGGAGAATAGAATCATCATTGCTGGTAATTTCGTGCTCTACGCGATGGAACACTCAAAAGCAGAGAAGAAGGTGATATTCACGATGCCTGCGAAGATTTGCGATATGTTAGAGATTGATGCACGTGAACATTTCGATTTTGAATTCAGCAGCGTTGGCGAGCTCGTTGAACGATTGAAGAAGACCGACTATGAGCGGCTGAAGACCTTCTTCGGCACTCTTGCAGAAGAGTTATCACAGAAAACCGATGCCGACGTTTATGTGTTCGATAACAGTGGAGACATACTGGGGTGCTTTCCTCAAGCGGGAAATACATTTTGAATTTTGCAAAGTGCAAAAGTTTTAACTAACAGCAATGGTAAAAGATATAATAGATTTTAAAATTTCACTTGGTTTCTTTTTGTTGAACATATATAAATCGCATTTCCATAAATATTTTCCATGCATCTCGTTCTCTTAATCTTTGCAATATTTGGTGATTTTGTTCTCTCTTTCTTTCTTTCTTTCAGATTAATATCTATTATCCTTACATTCCTCATAACCTGGATTGTCTTCAGAATGTCTGAGCAAGTTCATCGCGTGCTCGGCGTGACCGGAAGGAAGCATGGTGATCACAAGGATGATGGGGCTTATCTTAGGTGCAATAGCAGTTCAATTCATTACGAAGGGTTTGTGGGGTATTTTTTGGGGCACTACAACAGAGTGGTGTTGGATAAATTTATTATTCACAGCCATCCTTTTCTGTTGAAGTATATCAGCATGCATATTGATATAGCCGCCATTACAACCATGATAGAGACATACCCATAAGGTGAATAGAGCTCGGGCATGTTTAAGGGCTTATCCGTCCCACCACCCTGGAAATTCATGCCGTAGATTCCCGTAATGAACGTAAGAGGTATAAATATCGTTGCGATAATTGTCAGCATCTTCATTATTTCGTTCATTTTATTGGCTAAGGAGGAGTGATAGACCTCAAGTGCTCCCTCTGCATTCTCTCGTATATCTTGTAATGCGGGTATCTCCTCAAGCGAATACCCAAATCGTTTTACAAATAAGGATAATAAATGGCAAAAGGGGAAAAGTTGATACCGGAATTTTATGAAATCTCTGCGAAAGACATCATGGATAAGAGGGTATCGGATCTACCTCTAATAGAAAAAGATGCGAGCATAGACCGCGTTTTATCCGTCCTAACTGAAAGCGATCATGCCTGGGTGGTTGAAAGCAGAGGAAAGTGGAAGATGTTGAAAAATGATTTTGAATTTGGAGATTTAATTTAAATCTACCCGAGGTAAAACATTACTTTATAGAAGGTAGGTAATTCTCATGGAGATGGACCTCATATTAGCAATAGGGATAATGGTAGTTATCGGTTTTTTTGGTGGATGCGTAGCCAGAAAGCTGAAGTTTCCGCGAATTACCGGTTATATTATCATTGGTCTTTTGTTGAGCCCTTCTGTTCTAAACGTAATATCAAAGGGAACAGTAGAAAACTTAGATATAATCACTGATATTGCTCTGGGCATTATAGCATATTTAGTAGGTGGTAGTCTTCATATAGAATCTTTACGAAAAATAGAGAAAAGCATCGCATGGATACCACCTTTTGAAAGTTTGGGCGCATGGTTTTTTGTTACACTCGCAATAGCCTTCTTAGGTCCTTTTATCTTAACTATTCCAGAAGCAACTTTCTACCAGACTTATTTTCCCATAGCTTTCGTTATAGGTGCGGTATCATGCGCAACTGCTCCCGCTGCAACTATGGCAATCATCCATGAATATAAAGCGAAAGGCCCGTTGACGACAACTTTATTGGCTGTCGTTGCACTTGATGATGCAATCGCAATCGGCGCATTTTCCATCGCTTTAGGTATATCCGAACCTTTAGTAAGCGGTATTGGAAGTATATCCTTAATTCAAATGCTTGGCGTTCCTTTATTACAAATAGCTGAATCCATAGCAATAGGAATCATCTTTGCTTTTGCTTTGGTTTATGTATCAAGGCTTATAAGAATTCGCGAATTGCTATTAGTACTAATTTTTGGGATGATAATGCTGTGTATTGGAGTTACAAATCACTTTGGAATATCGGCGATTTTAGCAAATATGGTCATTGGCTTTATCGTGGTGAACAAAGCAAAAAGGAAAGAAATGTTTCTTGTAGTTGAAGAAATCGAAGATGTAATCTTTGCAATGTTTTTTGTTCTGGCAGGATTGCATTTCGATTTAAGCGTTATGAAATCTGCTTTTTTATTAGCACTGTTAATTGTTTTAACCCGGTGCGTTGGCAAATACATGGGAACACGAATAGGTGCTACAATTTCTCATGCACCTGATACCGTAAAGAATTATCTGGGCCTTGCATTGTTACCAAAGGCTGGAGTTACGGTAGGTCTAATTCTTTTAGCCGAGCGTGCATTTCCTGCTTTTGGTGCCATACTGGTGAATGCAGTGATTGGTTCTGTTATCATAAATGAACTTATTGCCCCTCCTTTAGCTAAATATGCTATTTTCAAGGCTGGAGAATCTGGTACTTGATGCGAGGGAGGTGTGAGGTGTGAGGTGTGAGTTCAATTAGCGGTTTAGCGGGTTGGCGGTTTAGGGGTTTAGAGCGGTTACTAATACCTGACAACTAACCCCTAACACCTTATTTTCTCTGTGAACTCAGCGTTCTCTGCGGTAAACTTTAAATGTGACAAAATCAAATTAAAATTAGGGGATAATATGGAAAAAGAAGAAAAGACAGACGAAGAAATGTTACAGGAGTTTTATGAGACCGCAGCAGAGGATATAATGGACAAAAGGGCCGGGGATATTCCAATAATAGATAAAGATGCTGACCTAATAGATGTTTTATCGGTACTAAATGTAAGCGACCACGTTTGGGTTGTTGAAAGCAAAGGAAGTAAAAAATTGGTGGGAATAATAACTGAACACGATGTTCTTCATATCCTTTCTCCTAAGAAAAGGATACCTTCTGTGGGTGTCCCTGATAAAAGGTCTTTACCTTATAGCTCTTTTGAAGAGGCATCGCATCTAATGTCACGCGACCCAATAAAATGCGAGCCAAATGAAAAGGTTGGAAATATTTTAGATAAGATGATAACCCGTAGGATAAGAAGAATGCCGGTAGTAGAAAATGGCGATATAATAGGTGAGATAACGCTTCACCATTTGATAAGAAAATTGTATGCGCTTATAAAATATGAAAGTCAGGGAAATATTGAATAAGGTCAAGTGGGATGAAAGGATGGACTTTGACCAATTAGAAGTAGTTTATCTGCATCGCGGCGCTCCAGATGATTTGAAAAAGATTTCTGGGCGAGAAATCGTGAATATAGGAACATCTTTTCTTAGCCTAAACGAAGCAGAAATTCCTCATCACCGTATCGTCAAGATTTTGTATGAAGGGGAAGTATTGTTTGAAAGGAAAAAATGAGGGGAGCTTGTATTTCGTCTAAGGTTTTCGGTATATGCGAAGTTGTCTCGAAGAGAGCAATGTCCCGAAGGGCAAGGGCGTAAGCCCGCAGCGTATATGGCTGTGTTATCTGCAGTGTCGCCACATTATTTATTCGATTTTCCCCTCCACTAAAATAATTGTTACGTCTCTAACAGAGTACATCCGCCTATTGGCTGAATTAAGTTCATATTTTACATCGTTGGGTGGTTTTCAATTCTCTATCACCTCATATAGACTTTGTTTAAATTTGTTTTCGTCTTCATTGTTGTAAAATGGTACACCCACAAGCCGGTATTTTTGCGTCTTCCTCAGAGTTATAAAATCTAATGTTTTGCCTTTGTACTTTTCAGTTATTTCTTTCAAGAACTCCTGCTTCCACTTATCATGTTCTTTCAGATGTTTACCCTTTGGTTCAATGAATATCTGATAAGTAAGTATTTCGCCGTTTTTCTCCTTAAGGAAAAGAACGAAATCCGGCTCAAATGCCTGACCATCGGAGAAACTATGAATTTTGAAGAATCTTTCATTACGGATAAGATATATCTCGTCATAATTCTCTTTTAATGTGTCCATCTGGCGGTCTAACATCCTGACAAATGCCTTTTCCTCGCTGGTGCCATAATTCGCATTAAAGACATACCACCCCTTATCAGATACAAATTGCTCATCCCCCTTTTCTCTTTCACTATCTTTAAGCAGTTTCAGCTTCGTAGTATGAAAAACGGAGGAAATATTATTCGGCTTAAAGTCTGTCACCTTGTATTCTGTAATATTTTTACGGACTTCCGTTTCAATTTGCTCGAGCATGCCTGTCAAAGCATCAAGTTGTGCTTTGTTGGACAAGCTGTGAATTTCTGCTGAATCGCCCTGAAAAGTAATTTCGAGCCCGCCTAAATACTCATCTGCATCTACAAACTGCCGTATTGATTTGATGTGCGGGAAATAATGCTTCAAAGACTTGAAAGTATAAAACGGATTCTTTGAAATCGCATTGTGTGTAATATGGCGGGGAATGTCTTTAACTTTTATATCCTTTCGACTTGATTCCGCAACGGCTCCAGCATTCCCGTTTTCGGCGAGCAAAGCACCTGTAATTCCACGACCGCTTGCAATCCTGTGAACATAATCTCTTTTTCTTACGCCAATATCGGCAAATGACTTAACATATTCATAATTGTTTTTTACCCGCTCGTTGATATAGATCAGAGCGTATTTATAAAAATCCGTCTCCTTGAAAGACTCCTTCAGATTCAGTTCTTTCTCAATTTCACGTTCATCCCGCATCCCCTCTTCAATCAGTGCTGTACGAAGCTCGGAAATATAACGGGAATCGTTGATGCTGTGATAATGAAGTTCTTCCAACACCCTCATTTCATCATTCAGGTCATTATCAAATTTTCGGACGAAACGGTCATTATGTTCTCGGGTGATGAAAGGAAAATATCGCGCCCCACGCCCTATAAGCTGCGCTTCTGATAAAGTCGTTTTCCCTGGTTTTCCACCTTTGGAATCACGGGTCGTATAGCAGCGGACAATATCAAACAGATTCAAAACATCCTATCCTTCATTCAATTTCTGCACTGCGAATATCGCCCGTATTCGATTGTCCATATCCTCAAGCGAATTAAGGAGAATCTGCTGATTTTCCTTTTCTTTTTCTTCATTGACCGAAATACACCGGCTTTCTTCAAATTCCCTGCGCAGCCTTTCCGCCAGTTGTTTAGAGCTAATATTATCATTATCAAAAAAAAACAAAAGCCCGTTTAACCAAAGGAATATCTGATTTGTCACGAATCATCTCAATGTCACCATTAGAAAGACTGCCAATCAACTTATGAAAATTCGCTTTATTTTCCTGTGATTGAGCAATGGTTTTCTGCGCTTTGAACAAAATGACCGGCTTCAGGTTAATCCGATGTTTAGCCGCTACCTCCTGTTTGTATTGGCTTAAAATAAGCGCCTGAAGAATACGATCTTTCTCTTCAAAATCCGCCTGCACGATATAAACATCTTTGGAATAGCCGTCATTGCGGAATTGCCGCAGATCATAGCGGTAAATGACTTTACTGCGGTATTTTTCAACAATATTTTTATGTGCATAATCTAATGTGGCGGTGAACTCTAAAAGCAGATTATCCTCATTTTGCCTGAATATCCGCTCTACCGTATTTTCCCAGCTTTCAAATAATTTCATCTGTGCTTTAGTCTGGGTATTGATATGGTGTGCCTCATCGGCAAGCAGCACAATTTTTTTGCCTTTGAAATCTTCATAGGTAACAGCGTTTTCCTTTTCGGTTGTCAGATCGGAATGCAGTTTTTGAATGGTGGTAAAGCAAATATTGATGTCATTATCATTCACACCTTCAAAGTTGACAACAGGCGTTATATTGACTCGTCTGGTTCCAAAGCGGATATTTTCTTTGAAAAGAAACTTTGCAGATAAAGGATTGAGAAAATTATCTCTTGTCTTTTCTATAATGTTTGTGGAATTGACAAAAAAGAGAAAATTACGATAACCCTTTTCATACAAATACAGTATTAGCCCCGCCATAATCAGCGTTTTTCCGCTACCGGTTGCCATGTTGAAGAGAAAATGCAAGGGCCAGTCCTTGCCGGGAAATTCACGGTCTAAACAGTGAAAAAAACGGGCAAATGCTTCTATCTGATAAGGGCGCAGTTCAAATTTCGGATTGAGATTATCTTTGAGAAAGTCCGGGACTTCTTTTTTCAAGAATCCCATTTTGGATACAGCATCCAGTTCTTCATAGAGGAATTTATCAGCCATTTTTCCTATTCTTACCTTTATTTTTTGAGAGGCGCTTTGCCTTCGTTTCAATCTGTTTCACTACCTTGTCAAAATCGCTTTCTTTTCCATCATTCAAGCCTATGCGTTCAATATTGAACTTGTTATATTCTGACTCAGCCAGTTCTTTTGCCATGTCGTGGGATATTTTCCCGGCATGTTCCAATATGTCCCGGTCATTTAACTCAAGAAAGCCGTTTAATTTCTCAAGCCATTCATTCATGTGCATGGGAATCCGACGCATAGCCTGTCCTTCGGCAAACACCAGATATTGCTCTACAAGATTATTCAGCGCGCTCAATTCTTCTTCATTGAGATAGTTTTTTGCAATTGTTACATCCGTCTTCCTTACTTTATCTCCGCGCCATGAGGTTAAGCCCATGTTGGTTTTGGAGCCATCTGCTCTCCGATAAACAATTTCGGCGGCCGTTTTACCGGTTATTGCCCAATGCAGCTTGTTTTGTACGGTTTTAAAAAAGTTGATGCTTATTTCAACTGTCGGGTCATAATCAATGCTTGTGACGTAAATATCAGTGATTTTTTGATAAAACCGTCTTTCGGATGTTCGAATATCCTGGATGCGGCGCAGCAGTTCATCAAAATAATCAAAGGGCTGATCCGGATTTTTCAACCTTTCATCATCCAGCACAAAACCTTTTACAATATATTCACGAATCCGTTGCGTTGCCCACTGTCGGAATCGTGTGGCAACATGCGATTTTATCCGGTAACCTACGGAAATGATCATGTCCAGATTATAAAAATCCACTGTCCTGGAGACCTGCCGATCCCCTTCTTTTTGAACTGTCAAGTATTCCTTGACAGTTACCTCTGGCGGTAATTCACCTTCATTATAAATGTTTTGGATATGAAGGCTTATGTTTTGTTTTGTTGTCTGAAACAACTCTGCCATTAATTTCTGCGTCAACCAGACGGTTTCATTTTCCAGCCGGACTTCTATTTTCGTCTGACCGCGCTCAGTCGGGTAAATCAATATTTGAGAGCTATTTTTCATTGGTAGATTTTCAGCCATTGTATGATTCCCCATAAAACAATCGATTTAATTTCCTGTCTTCCTTGCTTACAGCAAAATCCACATCATCAATTTCTGAAAGATTGACATATAACTGATTTTTGTTCAGAAGCTCTGCCAATAATTTTTTCTGCTTTTCCAGTCCGTTTTCTGATTTACCAATTTCAATAAAGTTAGTAACTGCTTCTTCCGGTATTTCAGGGTTTACATACCAGTTGAGGAATGAGTTTTCGGCAATATCTTTCCAGATTTTTAATAAATCATTAGAACTTTCAGCGTATTGAATTTTGTCAATATAAGTTTCGTTGTATTTCATTAGTTCGCAGTAGATAAAATCACCGCCGCCCTGCCAGTTGACCGATTTGGAAATGCCGGTTTTATCATAATCTTTATATTCCACTATAAGACTATCTTTCTTTCGCTTGCCGATAACATTCTGAAGGCGGACAACGCTATCATTTTCACCGTAGTCTAACTGTTCAATTCCTATATATTGGCGACCCATTTTGTGAGCAACTGCACAGGTTGTGCCAGTTCCAAGATTAAAATCAAGAACAATATCACCAGTTTTTGTGGAAAGTTCTATCATTCTTCTGAGTAGTTCTTCAGGTTTTTTTCCACTCCGCAACTCTACTCCACCTTCATGACGACAATTGCCGAAATAATCTGCTAAATCATAAAAATTGACAATTGGTAAACATTTTTTTTGTTTTGTTGTATCATCTAGCCTTATAATCGGCACTCCCTGATAATATTTACCTTTGGTGGCTCCGTCCTTTTTAGGCCCTGTGAAATACCTAAATGGATATTGGTCATCACCAATATCGTATACCTTATATAATACACCATGGCCGTCATGCTTATATCTGCCTTGTAAGTAATCTCTGAAGAATCTCCCGGATGAATTCCCATCTAAAACTTTGCCTGAAGCCCATATCTCTTTTAGTTTGTTTTTATTGGGATCGCCTTTTTCAATTCTATACTTATCTTTTTTAAGTAACTCGACTTTTTTCCCACCAAGTTCAGTAATCTCTGACTCTCCTGTTTCTGTTATAGTCCAAATAAATTTGTCAAAATCATATTCTACTTCTTCTTTCTTTAAATTTGCTAATTGTGTTTTACGGTAAACATGGATTGTTTCAATTAATTTTTGAAAATCCATATCTTCGACTAAAGTTTTGCCTTCATATCGAACTTGAACAAAAAGCGTGTACAAGTAATTATTTCTAAACACTTCATCAAGTAATACTTTTAAGTGGGCTTGCTCATTATCATCACATTGGACAAAAAGCAGCCCCTCTTCACTTAACAACTCCCTCGCCACTTCCAGCCGGTTCTTCATAAAAGTCAGCCAGCTTGAATGGTTAAAATTATCATTGTAGCCAAAGGAATCACTTCCCGTGTTGTAAGGCGGGTCAATATAAATCATCTTCACCTTGCCTCTAAACTGTGTTTTTAGCGTATGCAATGCCAGCAGGTTGTTGCCTTTGATAATCAGATTTTCCCGTATTATGCCTTTTTCATCCCGTTTTATTTCCGTTACTTTTTGTTCACCGTCCGGCGAATAGCGTTTCCAGTTGGTCAGCACCTTCGGGTCAAACAACCGGTCAATCTCATCTTGAGCCAGAATTTCATTAAAGAAAATCTCTTTTCGTTTTTCTTCTTCCTTTGTCTGCCCGCCTTCCAACACGCAGTCCTTATAAGGCCAGACAAGCGAAACTTCGCCCCGCTCACGCATGAATTTCCCATCAATATTCAACCCTATCTTATTGCGGAAACGGGTATATGAATTAGCAAGGAAGTTTTTATCTGAGATGTACTCAATGAAGGTATTGATATTAAATATCCAGTGCCCTTCAATCTCATCAAAGAACTTTTTCTTTATATCAGGTTTGGCAAGCAGCAGCTTTACCAAATCCCGGTCTATCTTCCAGGCCCGGTCAATCACTGCCGCTTTGATCAGCTCTCCCTCATCATCCACAAAACGCGAGTCCGTCTTGAGTATCTCAATCAGCTTTTCACTAAATGATTTTGCCATACTATTTCCCTGCATATTCATCTCCTCTTTTTGAATATCAATATTTTTTCTTTTTCATACAGTATTCTCCTTATGCTCCATCTATCACTTTTTTAACCTTTGTTTTTTTAGTTGCTTGCACACTTACTAATCTCCTGTTAAAGTTAATGGCAAAATTTCGCATAACGTTTCCAGCATATATGACGTTGCGACCGAAGGGAGCAATGTCCCGAAGGGTAAGGTAACGAAGCAACTGCAGAGTTCCCAACCCCACCATACCTTTTTATTTTAAATGATAAACTTCACCTATTTTTAATGGCACAACCTTGATATTAGTTTTTGCTTCTACTTTATCCTTGAATTCTTGAGGGTCAGCTTTAAAATTATGCATCGGGATTACAACCTTGGGTTTAATTGCGATTGCCGCTTCGACCGCCTCTTGAATATTCATTGTAAACGTTCCTCCAATTGGGAGCAAAGCCACATCTATATCGCTTAGTTCTTTCATCTCGGGAATAAAATCGGTGTCTCCAGCATGATAGATGGTTTTACCTTTCAATGTTATTTCCTAATTCTTTAATGCAGCGCTTAGGAGCTATAACTAAGGTATCTGTATGCCTGAGCCTGTTTACTGTAACAGTCTTACAATGGTCCTTGTGGTGATGTGTTATTAGGATTACATCCCCTTTTTCTAAATCCTTTTCAGGTAATCCATCAATTGGGTCTGGCCATGTAGAAAACTCAATCTTTTTTGGATATTTTGTATAGTATTTTTTCAAGTAGGCTGGATCAATGTATATGATTATGTCTCTGGTTTTTATCTGGAACCATGAAGGCTGGAAGTATTTTATGAATATAGACATTTTCCCCCTTTTTATTTTATTGAACTCATAATATTATATAAATTTACTTATTTTTGTCTGACTTGCATTTTGTATTGAATAGCTTCATCACATCTCGCATTAGTGTAAAAAAAGGTTTAGACTTAGAGTCTACATTGTTAATCGACCCTGCCATATACAAATTAAGATCTTCTGAATAATAAAGAAATGATCCTGTGGAACCTGAATGACCCCACGATGGAGTTATTTTCGTCACTTTACTCATTAACCAAGGCAGTTTAAAGTACATGGTTCCATATCCATATTGGAGAATTGAAAACTACAGTTTATGCCAGTCATGCATCAATTCCAGCGTATCTCTACTAATTATTTTTTCTTCATTTAAGGCTTTCAGGAAAATGATCATTTCTTCTGCTGTAGAAACAATGCCTCCATCGGCCCAGTAGGCCCCATTCTAGCGGGTATTGGTAATGATCATATCTCTATAAAATATATCCGCAGGGGCAGCAGATGGAGTAACTTGAGGTTCGGAACGGCCGATCAACCAAGTATGTTTGAGGTCCAGAGGATGGCGGAAAAAAAAAATCCTCGTAAACGATGTGAAGTGGCTTATGGGTTACATTCTCTACAATCTTACCTAGCAATTGGAAATTTGTATCCGAATAGAATGCATCCGTACCTGGCGGAAAATGAGGTTCCAAGTCGTCTCGTGCCCTTGCGATAGTCTTATCTACAGTCCAGGACCTTTCAGGCTCTTCAAGGAACAACTCAAAAAGATTTTTGCCATCTTTGGATTTCTCATCGTAGTAATCTGCTATGCCCGAAGTATGCGATAACAATTGCTTAATGGTAATTGGAAAGGGTCATTACATCGTGAACCATTTCATTTAACAAATAAAGGCACAATACATCGTGAACTCTTTTTGATATAGACACCATAAAAGCATCCTTAGTGATG
>QBUL01000131.1 GCA_013180605.1 Candidatus Methanophagaceae archaeon GoMg1
CAATTAAAGAAGTATATGGGTATAAACCCGTTAATGTAGCGTTAAAAATAAGCGGGGAGAACAATTGGGTTAGCTCAAGCCCGAGTGATACGATCCCGATCTCAGCTGACGAACCCCAAAAGATTGATTTTACGCTAATAGCACCTGACGAGCCAGATTACAACCAATATTCGTGGACCTTTTCTATTTCTGCTGGTGAAGCTGGCTCTGCCACGATACCTATCGAAGCATACATACTAATGCCACCGAAGCTTGGCAAACTTTACGATGAAGAATTGGAAATAAAGTTCGGTAAGCCAAAGGGCACTGTTCGCAAATATGATAGAGACATAGATGTGCGAGTGAGAAATGAAGGTGATGAGACAATGTATTTCAATAGTTGGTTCACAGAATACCCAAGAGAGATAGAAATTGAGATAGTCAATCCTTCTGGATCGGTTTCTGGAAAGAGCAGTGAAAACATTAGACTTCATGTCATTGCACCATACGATGCACCCGAAGGACCATACCATGGAACATTGCATGTAGATGCCGGAGATGCGGGGGAGGGAGATGTGGATATAACCATAAAGATAATATGGCTGGTTGATTTTACCATCTCCTCTACTTCTCCTTATTTCACACCATCTCCGCTTTCCATTGATTTCGGGTCATTAGAACTGAAAGAGCAGGGATACGAGAAGAAAAGCGTGAATATAACATTAACAGAGTTCTACCACTACAAACCGGTGCGGAATTTGCGCCTTTCTACGCGTGATGAATACGGAGAGTGGTTACACGATAATAAAGATTTCTCTGAAATACCACCGGGTGAATCAAAGGATTTTACACTTAAAATAGAACCCGGATTGGAGGCAGTGCCTAAGAGTTATTCGTGGAAGTATGATATAAGCGCATCAGAAATAAGTAGAAAGAGGCTGGAAATAAGGGCGAAGATCGTGCCGATGAATATCCCGGAGATGATAGAATATTTGAACGCATTTAGAGAAAGCATCCTTTATACGAGATATCCATCCTCAGAAGTTATAATATCAAACGGCGTAGGAATGCTGGAAGTGGTAGATGAAAGCGAAATAAGTGCAGAGGACTGGAAAAAGATACCTGTTTTGATGAAGGGAACGCTCTCTCTGCTCTCATCGCTGAATGACGGTATTGCATTCAGTGAAGAGGGAAACTATGGAAAAGCAGTGGAGAACTTAGTGAGTGCCTCGGTATCAACATCCACAATAGGCTCGAATTCTGAGCTGAACAATTGGGACATATCGGGATATGCGAAGGATATTTCAACGGGTGCGGATAAGACAACAGGAGATGTGCTGATTGACGAGGCGAAAAAGCTTGAAGGGCGAGGATGGAATATAAAGAAAGCGGTAGAGCACGCAATGGCAATGGATGATATAAGGGGATTAAAAGATGAAGAAAACGTGCTTGAATCCGCTCTTTCTTATCAATATGCCGCTACGATATACGGGCTGCTCAACGACAAAGAAAAGAGAATAGAGTGCAACTATGAAGAATCTTTGCTCATGGATAAGCATGATGAACTGGTAAGTGATGCAACGGACCGTAGGATTAAAGCGGAAAATAAGATATCAAATAGCAAGGAAAACGACCTCATTAGAATCGGAGATATATACCTCCTTTTAAATCCTTATAAATACGATACTTTTTCTGAGAGCTATGGCTCGGCGGAGAAATATCTGGAAGATGCATTAAAGAATTACAAGGTCGCAGGTGAGTCACTTATGTCTGAGGATACAGAAAAGAAGTTAAATGATGTAAAAAGGGAGTGGAGTTATATACTATCTTTGTTCCTCTTTGCGTGTATTCTGTATGGCGCAGCTTTCTTCTATACGATAACCCGGGTCATTATGGGCACGATGGCTTATATGAGGGATATGTATGAGCGAGAGGTGGGGGATATTATAGTTAAGTAATTTTAGACTTTAAAAGTTATTTCTTTCACAAAACTTTTTCTTTTGAGAAACGACTTACATAGATGGTAAAGACAGCTATGACTATGACCATGAGTGCGATATACGATGAAACGTTGATGGAGAAACTGAAAAAGGAAACAGAAATAGCACGAAAGGCGAGGAAAAGAGGTTTTGACCCTTCGCTTCAGCCAGAAATCGAGATAACCAAAGACCTTGCAGCTCGCGTAGAAGCGCTTATAGGAATAAAAGGCATAAGCGGAAGGATAAGGGAATTAGAGCGAGAAGGATACAGTAGAGAGGAAATAGCGTTAAAAGTAGGATATGACTTCGCAGAAGAAAAATTCGGCAACTACAAGCGCATAGAAGTGATAGAGCATGCAGTTAGAACCGCAGTAGCGATTCTCACCGAAGGCGTGGTTGCCGCGCCTTTGGATGGCATAGCGCGGGTTGAAACAGGTAGAAACGACGATTCGAGCGAGTATATTAAAATATTTTATTCGGGTCCGATAAGAAGTGCAGGTGGGACTGCTCAGGCGCTTTCTGTATTGGTTGCGGATTATCTAAGGGGTAAAGTGGGATTTGCAGCGTATTCGCCGCGAGAAGAAGAAATAGGGCGATATATACTGGAGGTTTCTGCCTATGCACAAATAAGTGGATTGCAATACACGCCTACGGACGAAGAGATAAAAGAAATCGTAGGGAATTGCCCTATTTGCATAGACGGCGACCCTACGGAGGATAGAGAAGTTGGTGGCTATAAAGACCTTGAACGAGTCGCAACGAATAAAATAAGGGGTGGGATGGTACTCGTTCTCACAGAAGGAATGGCAATGAAAGCTCCGAAGATAAAACGGCATGTTGATAAAATAGGTATCCCTGGCTGGGAATGGGTGAGTAAGTTAGTAAAATCGAAGGTAGAAAAAGGAGAGCGTGACTTTTTAGCGGATGTGATAGCTGGGAGACCTGTATTTGGAAAACCATCAAAAAAAGGGGCATTCGGATTGAGATATGGTCGAGCACGCAATTCGGGTTTTGCTTCCGCGGGCATTCACCCTGCCGCGATGTCTTTACTTGAATTCACTGCCGTGGGGACGCAGCTAAAGCCCGAACTGCCTGGTAAAGCCGCTTGTGTTGTTCCCGTGGATTCCATTGAGGTGCCGACAGTGAAATTAAGAAACGGCAGCCTGATCAAATTAAATTCTGTTGAAGACGTTCAGAGGGTAAGGGAGGAAATAGCGGAAATAGTGGATTTGGGTGAGATACTCATTGATTACGGTGAGTTTCTGGAAACGGGGCATCGGTTAATGCCCGGTGCATACACGCATGGATGGTGGTTAAAGGAGTTAGAGGCGAGCGCGAAGGAAGAAGCAGAGAAGTGGCGTTGCAAAACACCGAGTCAAACAGAAGCAATAGAAATCGCATCGCGCTTCGCAGTGCCGTTACATCCGGCATATACCTATTTGTGGGAGGACATAACCGAGCAGGACAGGGGATATTTAGCGGAGTGGATATGCGAAAAGGGATGCATGAGGCAGGATGCAAGAGGCGAGTCAAATCCGCATCCCGTATCAGATGAAAAGGCACTATTTATTCCCGATGACGCAGAAGGGGAAATAAAGGCGATTCTGGAGGATTTGCTTGTCCTGCATCAAAGTCGGGAAAAGATGCAGGATGCAGCAGGATGCGGGATGCAAGTCAAGATAGAAGAGCCAACTGCGTTGCTACGGTGTTTGGGGATAACAGATGATTTGAGTAGGGATGAGTCGGTGCGAATAAAGACGAGACCGAAAGCGCCGACAAGAATAGGCATGAGAATGGGAAGACCCGAGAAATCAAAAGCGAGGAAAATGCAACCTGCACCTCATTCTATCTTCCCAGTAGGGGAATACGGAGGAAAGAACAGGTCTCTGAAGAGAGCGTTAAAAGAAAGAGTGATAGAAGTGGAAATGGGCAATTTTAAAACTCAGGTGGTGATGCAAGATCCAAGATCCAAGATGCAAGTCAAACCTAAACCGGTATCCAGTATCCGGTATCCGGCATCCAGAGGTAAAAAGAGCGTTGATTTGTGGGACTATTATCACAAAACGCTGAGCAGATTGGGCATTGATTTTGACATTAACAAAGTGGACGTAAAATGTGTAAAGGGCCTTATATCAAGTCAAAAAGTGGCGGAGGATATTGGAAAGGGGATATTAAGAGCGAAACATGGTGTGTTCGTGTTTAAAGACGGTACGATAAGATACGATTTTACGAATTTGCCATTGACGCATTTCAAGCCGAAAGAAATAGGGCTGAGCGTGGAAAGAGCAAAAGAGTTAGGGTACTCGCATGACCTAAACGGTGCGGAGTTGAAAAGGGACACGCAAATAGTAGAACTCAAGCAGCAAGACATTGTGATTTCGGTTGATGCGGCATCGCATTTGGTTCGCGTGTCGAATTTTGTGGATGATTTGTTACAGCGGTTCTACGACCTGCCGCCTTATTACGGGGCATCAAGCAAGGAAGACATGGTAGGAGAGGTTGTGCTTGGACTTGCACCACACACCTCTGCGGGAATATTGGGCAGGATAATCGGGTTCACACGCGCTTCGGCTTGTTATGCGCATCCGTTTTTCCATGCTGCGAAACGAAGGAATTGTGACGGTGACGAGGACTCAATCATCCTGCTGCTGGATGCGCTGCTCAATTTCTCGCTGCTGTTTCTACCCGAAAAGAGAGGAGGCAGAATGGATGCACCTATCGTGCTCATTCCGTTCATCAACCCAAAGGAGGTGGACAAGGAGGCGCATAACGTTTCTATTGCGACGGAATATCCACTGGAGTTTTACGAGGCTGCCTGTTCGGGGAAGCATCCAAAAGAGGTGAAGGATATCGAAACGGCAGTGAGCAGAATAGGGCAGCCGAAGGACGTCTATGGCTTCGGTTACACGCATGATACAACGGACATAGCAGCAGGTCCTTTAAAATCGTTGTATAAGACGCTGAAGACAATGGTGGATAAAACGGAAGCGCAGTTGAAACTGGCGAGGATGATAAGGGCAGTAGACGAGTGCGAAGTAGCAGAAACAGTCATAAAAAACCATTTCCTTCGCGACATAAAAGGTAACCTCCGCGCGTTTGGCTCGCAGAAGATGAGGTGCAGTAAATGCAATGCGAAATACAGGAGGATTCCGTTGACCGGGAAGTGCACGCGATGTGGTAGTAAGATAGTTCCCACGGTGCATACCGCGAGTATAAAGAAATATCTTGGCGTTTCGTTACGCATAGCGGAGGAGTATCACATATCCGATTACACGAGGCAACGGCTGGAACTCATGGAGAAGGACGTGAACTCGCTTTTTCCTGCAGCGGAGGAGCAGAAGGCATTGACGGATTTCATGTAACAAACTTTCTTCCCCCTAAGAAAGTTTAATCAAAGAAACTTAAATCTTTGAGGTTTTGTGCAGTATAAAAATAGGATACTACCCCCTTTATTGACGCTCCCATCTCAACCAAAAGCTTATGTTAACTGATGTTTATTATATGAATAAGCAGGGAGTCTCCACAGATGAACACCAAACGTTTGCGCTGGATTTTTCTCGCACTCGTTCTCTTATCCCTCTTGCTTGCTTCGCTGGCAACGGGCAGTGAGGATGCAAAAGGGGACAAAACAGTAATTTACGTGCTGAGAATAGAAGGCACGATCACAGAAGGCACTTCCTTAGAGGTGGTGGAAGGATTAAGAGAAGCGGAGGAAATGTGTGTTGAGGCGGTTTTAGTTGAACTCGATACACCGGGTGGACTCGTTGATTCCACGCTTAAAATAACAGAAGCGATTTTGAATTCCGAACTGCCCGTTATCACGTATGTAACGCCGAAAGGAGCGATAGCGGCATCCGCGGGCTCTTTTATCCTCGTTTCGGGCAATATCGCCGCAATGGCACCCGGAACGACAACGGGTGCGGCAATGCCTGTCGAGATAGGTATGGAAGGTAGGAAGCCCGCGGATGAGAAGACAATAAAATTCTACGCCGGGCATGTAGAGAGCATAGCAGCATCAAGAGGTAGAAACGCAACGCAGGCAAAGCGGTTCGTCACCGAAAATGACGTGTTAAATGAAAATACCGCTTTAGAACGAGGGATAATTGACCTCATCGCAGAGGATGAAACCGAGCTTTTAAACAAAGTTGATGGAATGACCGTTAAAATAGGGACTGAGAACAGAACTTTAGCGACGAAAAACGCTTCGCTGTACATAAAGGAAAAAAGTGTGCGCTCTTATTTGTTAGAAACGCTTAGCAATCCTCAAATAGCTTTTATCCTCCTAATGGTAGGTATGTATGGGCTGATTTTCGGATTCATGTCGCCAGGGACATACGTGCCTGAGATGATAGGTGCGATATGCCTGATTTTATCGCTGTATGGGATGGGGCTTTTCGAGGTGAACATGTTTGGTGTGCTTTTGATAATTATCGCAGTTATATTATTCATTGCCGAGGCGCTTACGCCTACCTTCGGAATACTCACCACAGGAGGTGCCGTATGCTTGATAATCGGCGCTTTGATCTTACCAAAGGAGCCTTTCCTCTTTAATCCACAGTCGGAATGGTTTGAGGGATTCTTACTAACTATAATCGGAGTTGTGGTGGCAACAGCAGTTTTTTTCTTCTTTGCTATTGGAGCGGTGTTAAAGGTGAGAAAAAGAAGAGCAAAGGTAGGTGCTGAAGAGCTTATTGGGAAAGTAACAAGGGCAGAGACGGAAATCAACGAAGATAAAGGCACAATAAAAATACGAGGTGAAATCTGGAATGCTCGAACATTGGATGAGGAAAAGATAAAAGAACGTGAAAAAGTGGAGATTGTGGACCGAGAGGGTTTGACATTGATAGTTAAAAGGAAAGAAATTGATTAGGCAAAAAATAACTTTTTGACACAGATTAACACAGATTAACACAGAGGAAAAGATCAATGCCATTAAAAATAGCCCGGCCAGCCCAACAAAAAATAAAAAATCGGTGTAAATCCGTGTCTTAAATAGAAGGAAGTTATACTTTATATCCAATGAAGAACGTATTGCAACAGCAGAACAAACGAATCCGTCCATCCCCTATTCCCTATTGGCTATTCCCTATTGGCTATTAAAGCAATCGAGAGGTAATAACAGAACAGATGAACATCCTGTTAGGAGCACCGGTATGGTACGGCAACCGCCCATTCAAGAGGACAATAGAAGAGATTTACAAGCTCGAACTGGATTATTTAGAGTTTTCGCTCGATTATCCATTGCCTGATTGCATGGGAGAAGCGGAAAGAGGAGAGATAAAGGAGCTGTTAGAGGAGTTCGGGTTGAAAATCGCTTTTCATTCCCCGCTTGATATTTCAGTGATGCATCCGCGAGACGAGATAGCAGATGCGAGTATGACCGTTTTGAGGAGGTGCATGGAATTTTCGGCGGAGTTCGTGCCTTTATCGCTGTACTACAATTTACATTTGCATCCAAAAGTTTCCACGTATAAGCTTGATGACGTGAGAGAAGAGATAAAACAGAAAGGTCTGGGAAGATGGCTCGACATAACCAAAATGGCTTCCGAGTTTGGGATATTAGTAAGCGTGGAGAATGATTTAGTCCCTTTTGAATGGTCTGACCTGATATTTGAAGCCCTTTCTCTTTCATCATCTTCAGATGTATATTTCACCTTTGATATCGGGCACGCGATAATGGCGGAAGTGACTCAACCGAAAAGCAGAATAAAAATGAAAGACGGTAATTATTTGGATTATCTTAAGCGATGGATAGACAAATGCGGGGATAAAATACGGGTGGTGCATTTGCACGATTGTTCCCTTACCGAGAAACAGGACCATTTGTCAATAGGAAGCGGGGAATTGGATTTTGATGCGGTATTCAAGGTTTTGAAGGGGACAAATTGTAAATATATGGTGATAGAGACTTTTTGGAGGAATAAAGAGAAAGAGGAAATGACTTATGAAGAGATGAGGAAGAACGTGGAGTTGTGCAGGAGTTATCTCTAAACAAACCTTTCGTTAAAAAAGAAAGCTTTACCAACAACTTTTTTACCGAAGGTAAAAACCTTGACTAAAAACATTATTTTTTTTCTTTTAGCACAGGTTTTCTTTTTTTCTATTTACCATTTAGAGAACAATTTGTAGGAGTTCACGCCCAGGTCGGGATTTGAACCCGAGTCCGAGCCTCGACAGGGCTCAATGATAGGCCGCTACACCACCCGGGCATTTTTAGGTGTTTGGTGTCAGGTTTTAGCCTGCACTATGATTAATATAATTTGTGTTATATATAAATAGGTTATTACCTCATACAAAAATGCGAACGAGAATCTGGAAATTTGGACATAACGTGGATACGGACCAGATAATACCTGCGGAATATCTGACGACGGGAGATGCAAAGAAACTCGCGGCTCATGCGTTCGCTAAGGTGCGACCGGAATTTGCAAAAGAGGCGAAGGAGGGGGACGTCATCGTGGCAGGCGCGAATTTTGGCTGCGGCAGTTCACGTGAACATGCACCACGTGCACTGCTCGGTGCGGGCATAAGCTGTGTGATTGCAAGGAGCTTTGCACGAATATTTTTCAGGAATTCTATAAATCTCGGATTACATCTGATCGAAGCAGACGTCTTTGATAAGATAGAGGAGGGAGATGAAATAGAAATACGTTTTGATGCCGGCGTGATAAAGAATTTGACAAACACAAAGAAGGAGGAATACAAATTCAAACCACTGCCGGAATTTATGCAGAAACTATTAGATAGTGGCGGGTTGATTAATTATATTAAACAATCGAGAAGGGATTGAAAATTGGAAAATTTTTATATCCTAAGTCCAGCTTGTAGTTAATCAACGTTTGAAAGGAAGGCAAAAAGCCTTCTTCACTCTTATTGGCATGTACTACTGCGCATAATTGAAATTATACGAAAGTTTTATATAGATACAATGTTCATAGTGCTAAATATAAAAATAATATACGAATCAGAGGTAAGGATATGGACGTGCTCTTAATTTGGTCGGGAGAACGAAGTAAAGAAACTGCTGAAGCGTTAAGTACTTTTTTGAAGCAAGTTATCCAAGCCGTTGATCCGTGGATGTCACCTGACATATCAAAAGGGGAACGTTGGACTGAAACGCTTTTGAATACGCTTGAAAAGTCAAAACTAGGCATTGTCTGCTTGAATAGCGAAAATCTCGAAAGTAAATGGATTTTGTTTGAGTCCGGGTCATTGTCAAAAACTAGAGATGCTAAAGTTTGCACCTTTTTGCTTGATCTAACTTCAACAGATATAGAGCCGCCTCTTTCTTTTTTTCAAGACACCAAATTCGAAAAGAACGATGTCCGAAAGCTGGTGGATGGTATTAATTCTTTGGTAAAGGAACAAAATGAGCGTTTTCTTGATGAAGCTCAGTTAAGCAAAACTTTCGAGGTGTTCTGGTCGGAACTAGAAGAAAAACTGGAGGTTATTGTAAGAAAAAAGCAGCCGAAGAAGGTTAAACAAGGTAGATCAGATCGAGATATACTTGAAGAAATTCTTGCTATTTTAAGAACTCTGGAAAGAGGGCGTCAACTAGAGACGCATCATGAAGTATTATCTGAAGCAGTAAAAAGATTGGAAGAAGAATATGCACTACCTACAATACAAATGCCACAAGAAGATTCGGAAGTATACTTCGGATGATAGCAGATATACTAAATGCTACCTTCGATAACAATAGCGCATACTCGCAAACCATTGATCTGAAGTAAAAACTAACTTCAACAAAAGATGATAAAAGCAGGCATAATAGGCGGAGCGGGATACACAGGTCTTGAGCTAATAAGACTGCTTCTGATGCATCCCGAGGTAGAGATTTCAGTGGTAACGTCCAGAAGATACAAAGGGAAGAAGATAAGCGACGTAAATCCCCATCTTGAGCCTTTTATCGAATTGGAATACGAAGACGTTGATACAAAAGAAATCGCAGATAGAAGCGATATAGTATTTCTTGCGGTTCCTCATGGCAGTGCAATGGACTATGTGCCAGAGTTGAGGGCACGGGAAGCGAGAGTGATAGACCTGAGTGCCGACTACCGGCTGAAAAAGGACGAATACGAACGGATATACAAGCGGCAGCATAAAGACAAGGACAAAGAAAAAAGAAAAAGTGTCTATGGGCTGGCCGAATTACATCCCGAAGTGGCAGATGCCAATTTAATTGCCAATCCTGGCTGCTATCCTACGGGTGCGATACTCGCTGTTGCCCCATTAGTGAAAGGAAATGAAGGCGGTGGACGGGTAAAACAAGTGGTATTTGATTCGAAATCAGGCATTTCGGGCGCGGGCGCGGAACCGTCAGCTAAATCGCATTTCCCTAATCTCGCTGAGAATATCATTCCTTATGAAGTAACTGCACACCGGCACGTCGCAGAGATGAGGATGGAGCTGAGCGTAAAAGTGAGCTTCACACCGCACATCATTCCTTCTATAAGGGGCATACTCACCACTGCGCATGTCTTCATAGAGGAAAGCGGAGCACAAACGCAGGACGAAATCGAAGAGATATACAAGCGGTTTTACGAAGGTAAAAGATTTATAAGACTTCGGAAAGGGCTGCCCTCTTTGAGTGCCGTACGAGGCACTAACTTCTGCGATATTGGGTTAAAAATAGAAGAAGAAAGCGATAGGATAGTGGTAATCTCCGCAATTGACAACCTTGTCAAAGGCGGCTCCGGGCAGGCGATACAAAATATGAATTTGATGTTTGGAATGGACGAAAGGGAAGGGCTGTGGTTCCCGGGGTTGGTTCCGTGAGTTAAAAATCACCCTTCACCGAAGAATCTCCTCATCGCTGGGAACATCTCCATCATCTGCTCTGATGCTACATCTTCATAAAGCCTGTAAGCAATGCTCACAGCCAGAAGTAAACCAGTCCCTGATGCATTTCCAAGCGTGCCGAACATATTTGCAAGCACGCACAACGCACCCAGGATAGCACCGCCCATTAGCGCTATTTTTGGTATGTATCCTTCCATCAGCTGCTCTATCGTTGCTGGACTTCTACGGCGTCCCGGGATTTGCATCCCTGAGCGATGTATCTGCGATGCCACATCCTTAGCACCCATTCCTGTTGTATTTATCCAGAATATTGCGAATATCGCACATCCTATGACCATAAAAGCGAGGTCAATACATAGCCTCAGGGCAACTTGCCAGCCTGCGATGTCGGGCGGTACGAAAGCAGGGAACCAATCCCAGGGACTATAAATGGGGTCAAGATAATACATCAAGCCCGATACTGCATTTCCATATCCGTCATACGTCCCGAAAACGGTAATCCCACGCTCATAAAGCATCCTTCCAAAACCCTGTATGCTCGCCTGTAACGCTCTCACGAGAATCATTGGAAGCACACTTGCATACAACAGCTTAATCGGAAACTTGCCCCGGGCACCTCGTGCCATCGCGTGTGCCAGCGGTATCTCCATTCTGGTGCTCTCAAGGTAAACGACGATGAGAAATACCGCAATGGTTGATATAAGCGCTATCATGTGATGCTCGAAAAGAAAAACTATTCCGCCCTCCAGGATCTCGTATGGTGCTATTTCCCCCCTTGCTATTTGTATCCACTCGGGGATCACACCCACTGCCCAGCCACCGACACGGATGGGGCTTATAAGACCTGATATTACCTGGTGAGATACGCCAGCGAGGATGAACAACGAAACGCCCGACCCTATACCCCATTTCGATACCACCTCATCCATGAAGTAAATAAGCATGCCGCCGATGAAGACCTGAATAAAAAGCATGAGCGAGATGAACTGCAAAGATACACCGAGCAGTGATGCTATTTCAGGGTCTGGCTTATAAAAACCCACTACGTAGGTCAAGCTAATGAACGCCGCAAAGACCAGAACAAGCAGTTTCTGTATGTTCTGGTAAAACGCCTGGTCTTTGGGGTCGCTCAAGTTCAGTTTTATTATCCCCGCACCAACAAGAAGCTGTAAGACAATGGAAGCATCAACGATTGGCATTATTCCAAGAGCGGTCAGCGAGAATGTTTCGCCTGCGAAGAGTGCACGCCACCTGCCGAAAAGGTCCATTGATTCGGGAGATAAACCGAAGAGCGGGATATTGCCGAGCGCAAAGAAGAGAACGAGTATGCCCGCAGTCCAGGCTAACTTCGTTTTAAAATGAACGTGCCACCCCGGGCGTTCAACCATAGGGAATTTCCCTAAAATAGATGTAAATGCATCTCTTAAGCTTGTCTCGGTCATCCGAATACTATTCACGCTCCACTCGTCGCTTCTATCTCTACCGCGCCACCTGCGCTTTCTATCTTCTCTCTTGCAAGCGTTGAAATTTTGTTTGTTTTGAGTGTCATCTTTCTCGTTACGTTTCCCTTGCCCAATATTTTGTCTATGCCAAGTTGAGTGGCATCAAGATAAATACCCGTGCCCGTGCCCGTGTCATCCGCTTTCGCTTTTCCCGCTTTCATCTGTTCTTCCACTATATTATCTAACTCACCTACATTCATCACCGTATCAAAACGTTTCGCGGTGCGCAATTGAAGAGGCAGCTGGGATTTGTTTTTCCCCTTCCTTATGCCCATTTTCAAAGACCGCACAAAATGATGCCCGAATGCGCCAGCGTTACCTGAACCACCCTTGCTTCCTTTTCCTCTTCTCTTCTTAGCCGAGCCACCACCGCAGGTTCTTGTTCCCCGTATCCTTTTTACCCTCTTCTTCATTCTGCCCTCTTCTCTCCACAAAGTATATCTTAAAGGATATTTTATATATGTATTATAATTTACCTTTTATATCACAAAACAATAGAATAGTTTAAGTTAAGTTAAGTTATAAATGAGAGGGTTTGGATGAGATGACAAAACTGGATATAAAAGTAGAAAATGTAGTAGCAAATGCGAGAATTGCTGATGAGTTGGACTTGAACTATATAGAATCGCAGTTAGAAGATGCGGTGTTCACAAAAAAGAAGTTCCCCGGGCTGGTGTACCGAACGAAAGACCCAAAATCCGCGTTCCTTATCTTTCGTTCCGGAAAGCTAGTATGCACGGGGTCTAAGACGGAGGAAGGTGTGCGGAAGGTGATGGACAAGCTCTCTGCTGACCTCAGAGGTATAGGAATAGAGGTGGTAGAGCATCCGGAGTTCAAGGTGCAGAATATCGTTGCTTCTGCTAGTGTTGGGCGAGAACTCAACCTTGGAGCTATTGTAGTAGGGTTAGAGCTTGAAGGCATGGAGTACGAGCCGGAGGTTTTTCCTGGATTGGTGTACCGGATAGCCGAGCCAAAGAGTGCCATACTGATATTCAGCTCTGGAAGGCTGGTCATAACAGGCGGGAAGACGATAGAGGATTGTGAAAAGTCAGTGGATGTCTTACTGGATAAATTGAGACAGTTAGGGCTGCTTTGAACGCATAAATAAAATGGACGTGCCTGACGTGACTGATGGCTGACCCGAAATAAATGAAAGAAGAAATAGATTTCTCGGCTTTCTCACCTACGGACTACCGGTATGCGGTGGATGAATTGCGTGATTATCTATCCGAAGAGGCTTTCGTGAACTATAAAGCGAAAGTAGAAGCGGCAGTTGCGAGTGCTTTCGAGCGGCGTGGTATTTTAAAGGCGGAATTATACGATGAAATAGTAGAAGCAGCGTCAAAGATAAAAGCCAAAGACGTGTATGAAGAGGAGAAACGTACAAAACACGATATTCGCGCTCTCGTTAATGTAATAAGAAGCGGGGTAAGCGATGAAGCGAAACCGTTCGTGCATCTCGGGGCCACTTCTTATGACGTCGTGAATACCGCAAATGCGCTCAGGTATAAAGACGCCGTGATGAACGTTATCATTCCAGATATGGTCGAATTGGAGCGAACGTGGATAGACTTAGCGCGCAGAGAAAAGGATACGCTGCAAATAGGAAGGACGCACGGGCAGCATGCAGAACCCATTACCTTCGGGTTTGCACTCGCGCAGTATGTGAATCGGTGGGGTTCGCAGATATTGAATGTGCAAGAAACGAGCAAAAACATCATAGGTAAATTCTCGGGTGCCGTCGGTGCGTATAACGCCACGAGTTTGATTTTTGACGACCCGGAGGAGTTTGAACGCGAAGTGCTCGCTTTGCTCAATATGAAACCTGCCGCGATATCCACGCAGATAGTTCCGCCTGAGCCTATGTCTGATTTCGTGCATTCGATTATAACCAGTTTCTCGGTTTTAGCCAATTTCTGCGATGATATGCGGCATCTTCAGCGAAGCGAGATAGGCGAGGTGTTTGAACGTGTAGCGAAAGAGCAGGTGGGGTCGTCAACGATGCCGCATAAGAGGAATCCCATTGGTTTTGAAGGTGTGAAGAGTCTGTGGAAAACATTCATGCCGCAGGCGGTAACGATGCATCTCGACCAGATTTCTGAACACCAACGCGACCTCACGAATTCTGCATCGCAGCGGTACACGCAGGAGTTACTGGTGGTTTTTGATTACTGCGTTAGAAAACTACGAATGATTTCAGCGCGGTTAGTGGTGGATAGGACGCGGATGCGAGAAAATTTTATGATTTCCGCGGACAATATTATTGCTGAACCGCTGTACATTCTCCTTTCTTACTACGGGCATCCCGACGCGCATGAATACGTGCGCAGAAAAAGCTTTCAGGCGTATGAAGAGAAAAAAACGTTGCGAGAGGTTATCGAGCACGATGGGGAGATATTAGCGTACATACGAAAATTCACAAGTGGGCAGAAGGAGAAGGTTTTTGATGCAGAGAAATATGTTGGGGTAGCAGCGGAAAAAGCAGGGAGGGTTGCGGATTATTGGGAAGGGGTTTTTAAGACAGACTTTTAGAAAAAGTTTGACCAAAAATGCTTCGCTGCTTCGCAATCAGTAGGGCAAGGGTGGGAAGTGGTGGAGAAGTATATATCGGGGCAGAAGGGGTTAGAGAAAACAGAGGTCATACGTGGGGAGAAGGGAGAGGGGAGCGGTATAGTTATGAGGAACCGGATACTGTACCTGTAGTTGTGGTGGATGAGGAGAAGAAGAAAGTGCACAAAACCTGGTACATTACACTTTATAACCTTAACTCCGTCTGAATAGGGAATAGGTATAATCTGATTATCACGTAAT